>CAZDUP010000100.1:0-8320 GCA_964508625.1 uncultured Thermodesulfobacteriota bacterium | reverse complement strand
TGGGCCTTGTAGTTGAGGCCGACCGCTACTATCTTTGACGGCGCAACCGGAGCCAGTAGCCTTACGCCGTTTAATGCGCGCTCGCCTGACTTGACAGGCTTTCCTGAGAAGCTGCCTGAAAAGGGGTCCTCGCTTATCTCGAAGACGCTCTCGCCTTCGATGATGCCGTAATGGACCTTTTCAGAGGCCAGGAACCTGCAGAGCTTCAACGCCTGCCTCCTTTGGCCGCGACTGCTGTTGCCTTCAATACGGCTCCGCCTCTCCGGGCCTTCTTTGCTGCCTTTGACTTGGGCTTTGCCTTTGATGCGGCAGCCCTGTCTATCATGGACTTTATCTTGAGCCTCAGGGCGTTTATCTTGATAAAGCCCTCGGCGTCCTTCTGGTCATATACTGTATCTTCCTCAAAGGTCGCGAAGTCCGGGTGATAGAGCGATTGCTCTGCCTTCCTGCCCACGACAACGGCGTTGCCCTTGTAGAGCTTCATCCGTGCCACACCGGTTACGCCCGATGTCGCGTCGTCTATGAGGGACTGGAGCGCCTTTCTCTCAGGCGAGAACCAGTAGCCGTTGTATACGAGGGTGGCATACCTCTGAGAGAGGCTGTCGCGTAGATGCAGGAGCTCCCTGTCCATCGTAAGCGACTCCACCGCCCTTCTCGCGCCGTGGAGTATCGTTCCGCCTGGTGTTTCGTATACGCCCCTGGACTTCATGCCAACGTAGCGGTTCTCGACCATGTCCATCCTGCCTACTCCGTTTGCGCCGCCTATCTCGTTAAGGAGGGCGAGGAGCTTTGCGGGAGAGAGCTTCTTCCCGTTGACCGATACGGGGTTGCCGTTACGGAAGCCTATCTCGACGTAGGTGGCCTTCGCTGGCGCCCTCTCGGGAGCGACGCTCAGGGTGTACATGCTCTCAGGCGGCTCTGCCCAGGGGTCTTCGAGTATGCCTCCCTCGAAACTGATATGGAAGAGGTTCCTGTCCGAGCTGTACGGCTTCTTCTTTGTGACAGGCACTGGTATGCCGTGCCTCTTTGCGTAGGCGACAAGGTCTGCCCTGCCCTTCATGTCCCACTCCCTCCAGGGCGCGACGACCCTGATATGCGGGTTCATGGAGTAATAGGCGAGCTCAAACCTGACCTGGTCGTTGCCCTTGCCGGTCGCGCCGTGGGACACGGCGTCAGCCCTCTCCTTTGCGGCTATCTCCATCTGCGCCTTTGCGATGAGCGGCCTGGCTATCGATGTGCCGAGCAAATAGGTGCCCTCGTAGACGGAAGATGCCCTGAGCATCGGGAATACGAAGTCAGAGACGAACTCTTCGCGGAGGTCCTTTATGTAGACCTTCTTCGCGCCCGTGGCAAAGGCCTTCTTTCTGATGCCGTCTATCTCAACGTGACCCTGGCCGATGTCAGCCGAAAAGGCGATGACCTCGCAGCCGTAGGTCTCGATCAACCACTTCATTATTACCGAGGTATCAAGCCCCCCGGAGTAGGCGAGAACGACCCTTTTTACACCCTTTGCCATCTTCAGCTCCTCTGTTTTCTTTTACTTCGACGCGCCTTCGACCAGAAGCCATTCGAGTATCGCCTTCTGGATATGCAGCCTGTTCTCAGCCTCGTCCCAAACCACCGAGTTAGGCCCTTCGAGGACCTCTTCGGTTATCTCTTCCTCCCGGTGAGCAGGGAGGCAATGCATGACTATCGCGTCCTTCTTTGCGAGCTTCAAGACTTTCGAATTTATCTGGTAGCCCTTGAAGGCCTTTCTCCTCTTCTCAGCCTCTTCCTCCTGCCCCATGCTCGCCCAGACGTCCGTGTTCAATACGTCCGCGCCTTTGGCCGCATCCTCGGCGCTCTCGATGACGCGGACCTTGGGGTTTGCGGCCTGGGCCTTCTTCAATATCTTCTCATCCGGCCAGAAGCCCTTTGGGCAGGCAAGCGTAAGCTCGAAGCCCAATACCATAGCAGCCTCTATCCAGGAGTTGGCCATGTTATTGCCGTCGCCTATCCAGCATACCTTCATGCCATCATAGCCGCCCTTCTTCTCGACTATGGTAAGTATGTCGGCGAGCACCTGGCAGGGGTGGTGCGTATCAGTAAGGCCGTTTATGACCGGGACTGACGAGTACTTCGCGTACTCCTCTATTATCTCATGGCCGAAGGTGCGGATGACTATTGAATCGACATACCTGGACATCACGCGCGCCGTGTCCTTTATGGGCTCTCCGCGGCCTATCTGCGAATCCCGCTGGCTTATGAATATCGCGTCTCCGCCGAGCTGGTACATGGCCGTCTCGAAAGAGACGCGCGTGCGGGTCGAGGACTTCTCGAAAATGAGGCCTAATGTCCTGCCCCTCAGAGGGTTGTGCGGAATGCCCTTCTTGTGGCGCGACTTCAACGTGGCCGCTGTCTCGAGCAGATGGTCTATGTCCTTTTTGGAAAGTCCGGCGATTGTAAGGAGGTGCATTGAGGTCCCTTCCCCTGATTTTTAAACCTTTGCCTGCGACCCGGCCTGGGCCAGCAGCGGTTCGAGTATGGCGAGCATCTCGTCCACTTCCTTCTCTGTGACCACGAGCGCGGGGATGAAGCGGAGCACCTTGTCGCCAACGCAGTTTATGAGAAGGCCCTTTGCGAGGCATTCCTTGACGATATCGCCGCCCTTGATGCCTTCTGCAAGCTCCATGCCTATGATGAGCCCCTTGCCCCTGACCTCTTTTACGAATGAGTGCTTCGCTTTAAGCTCGCCCAGCCTGTTGACGAGATACGCGCCGGACTTTTTGCAGTTCCCCAGTATGCCTTCATTGATGACAGTCTTCAGCGCCGCAATGCCCGCAGCTGTCGCGAGCGGGTTTCCGCCGAATGTAGACGCGTGCGTCCCCGGCACAAAGGCCGACATTATCTCTTCAGTCGAGAGCATCGCTCCTATGGCCACGCCTCCGGCCAGGCCCTTTGCAAGCGTCATTATGTCAGGAGCGACCCCGTAGTTCTCATAGGCAAAGAGCGTGCCCGTGCGGCCAATACCGACCTGCACCTCGTCGAATATGAGGAGCGCGCCCGCTTTTTTGCAGACTTCCTTCAATTCCTTGAGATAGTTTTCAGAAGGAACATTGACGCCGCCCTCGCCCTGTATGGGCTCTACCATGACCGCCGCCGTAGTGCTGTTCACAGCCCTCTTGGCGGCCTCTATGTCGTTGAATGGCACATGGACGAACCTCTCAAGAAGCGGCTCGAAACCGGCCTTGTACTTTTTCTGGCCAGTTGCCGCAAGCGCGGCAAAGGTGCGCCCGTGAAAGGACTGCTCCATCGTGATTATCTGATAGCGGTTCTCGCCCTTGTTGCTGAAATACTTCCTGGAGAGCTTCAATGCCGCCTCGTTTGCCTCAGCTCCCGAGTTGCAGAAAAAGACCCTGTCGGCAAATGAGTTCTCCGTGAGGAGCTTCGCAAGCTCTGACTGCGTCTCTATATGGTAGAGGTTCGATATGTGTATGAGCTTCTCGGCCTGCGCCTGTATGGCCTTTACCACGTTCGGGTGGCAGTGGCCCAGGTTGCATACTGCGAGACCCGAGACAAAGTCCAGATACTCTCTGCCGTCCGCGTCCCATACCCGCGTGCCCTTGCCCCTGACGATAGAGATCGGGTACCTGCCGTAGGTATTGGCGACGTGCTTTGATGTAAGGCCTATTATGTCATCATTTTTCACAATCATCCCCTTATCAGTTAAAAGCAGACTCGACTACAGGACGCACTCTTTCCCACAATCTCGCCAACCCATCTGAAATAGTTACCAAAGAAGATAGTTGAGTAATCATAGATTTTATAGCTGTTGAACGCCGAACTTCTTTTTTCTTAGTTGCTTCATCTGAAATAAAACTTAATATCTCAATAATTTTTGTTCTGGCTTCAGTTTGATTTTTTATATCATCCAATACGCATTGCATAAGGTCTGATATGGCTTTGGCCAATTCATGCTCACCACTATGATTTAATGAGGTTACAGCTGAATTAACTATACCAATATTGCCTGTATTCAGAACACCAATTACACTTCTATCTATTTTAATATTATTAAAAGTATTCCCTCCTCCCATTTGTATTATCTTCCTTTCTGGAAATCTGGGCTTCGTCGGAATTCCCATAATCTCGTCCATTTCGTCCGACAAATAATTAATCTCGCGCTCATACATATCTTGCTGAAGGGCATTCATCTTTGTGAATTTCAAATTACAATCTAAACACAAAGGAATTGAACCCTGAACAAGATAAATTGCTGTTTTGTCGCACTGACTACATTTCATAGCTACTTCTTGAGCCCTATGGCCGTGCCTACTCCAGCGTCCGTGAAGACCTCCAGCAGCACGGCGTGCTCGACCCTGCCGTCTATTATATGTGCCCTGCCAACTCCGGAGACGACCGCCTCCATGCAGCACTGTAGCTTTGGTATCATGCCGCCCACGGCCACCTTTTTGGTGATGAGCGAGCGCGCCTCGGAGAGCGTCAGAGAGGATATCAGCTCCTTATTCTTGCCGAGCACGCCCGGCACGTCGGTAAGCAATATGAGCTTCTCCGCCTTCAATGCCGCGGCTATCTTGCCTGCGACAGTGTCGGCATTGATATTGTAGCTCATGCCCTCCTCGCCGCCGCCAACCGGCGCGATGACCGGTATGAAATCGCTCTCTTCCAATATGCTTATGACGCCGGGGTCTATCGATTCTACGTCGCCGACATAGCCCATCTCCTCGCCCTTTATCTGGAGCCTCTTGGCCTTGATGAGCCCGCCGTCCTTGCCGCCCAGGCCCACTGCCTTGCCGCCGAAGTGGTTTATGAGGCCGACTATCTCCTTGTTTATCTTTCCGACGAGCACCATCTCGACAACGTCCATTGTCTCGTTGTCAGTTACGCGTATGCCCTTTACGAACCTCGATTCCTTGCCGAGCCTTGCGAGAAGCCCGCCTATCTGAGGGCCGCCGCCGTGGACGATCACGGGGTTTATGCCCACGTACTTCATGAGCACGATGTCCTGCGCAAAGCTCTTCTTGAGCTCCTCGTCCACCATCGCGTGGCCGCCGTACTTTATGACCACGGTCTTGTTGAAGAACTTCCTTATGTACGGGAGCGACTCAAATAGCGTCCTGATCTTCTCGATGTTCTTCTGCACTTGTCCGGCTCCATAAAAAATACCGTGACAGGGGGCGCGGCACCGTACCGCGCCCGGCCACCACGGTTGATCACTAATTCAGGCTGCTCAAAAAGCTCCATATGCAAGGCGTCGAGGAAGCGAGGAGCGAGTCGTACTCTTCATGTACGTCGCAGCGACGAGCGACGAAGACAACGCAGCAGATGGACTTTTTCAGCAGCCTTTCAGATATTTACCGGAAAGTTCGCCGGGTAATCACTCCTGTCTATGACGCACTGCAGCGCCCTCATGTTGTCGGCGTTGAATACGACAGGCCCCTTCAGGTTGATGCTGACCTGTTTCGCGTCCTGCGATACGCATACCATGACGAGTGTTATGAGGCCCTCGGCGCCCTCGGCCCCGAGCCCCTCCATCTCGCCCTTTCTCAGGGGCACGGTATAGCCCGGCTTGAAGGCCGTCGGGTCAGTGAGCAGGAAGGCAACAGCCGGGTCGTCTATCGACTGAAGCCATTTGAAGACACCCTCCTGGTCGTGGTCGATGAGGATGAACCGGCGTAGCCTTTCAAAACCGGGGATCCCCTGCACGAAGTTTATTACCCTGTCCTGGGCCACTTCGATACGTCCGAAACGGCTGGTGTCAAAGGCAATTGCCGGAGCTAACCTGTTGGCTGTAGCAGTGCTCATCTTTTTTTAAATCCTTTCAAAGTGTCCGCGAGATCGCTCGGCAACCCGGCTGCCCTCCGGTTCTCCTCCTGTATCCTCAGGTATATCTCCTCCCTGTGGACAGGACAGCTCTGCGGCGCCTCTATGCCGAGCTTGACGTGGTTCTCCTTTACCTCGACGACCACTATCTTTATGTCGTCGCCAATCCGTATACTGTCCCCCGACTTCCTTGTCAGTACGAGCATCTGCGCCCTCCGTGGCTGTGTCTATTGAAGCTAAGCTGCGTCCGCCTTATTGAACAGGGCGTAAAACTCCCTGTCCTCCCTCTCTATCATCTTTGATATCGAATAGAATATATTCCTCGTCTCCTGCATGAACCTTATCGTGTCGGCTTCTATGGCCTCCGGCCTGGACCATTTCTGCCTGTATCCGGTGAACTCGGCTACCGTATGCTGCATGCCCTGGAGGAAGCTCAGGCCAGCTGCCCTCACCATCGCGTCGTTGTTCATAGCGAGTATCGGGTAGACGGACCTTGCCTCCATCTCGAAGTGCATGAAGAGCATGCCTGAGAGCCTTGAGAGAGACCTTGTCACAGGCGCCGCCTCGACCTTATGCGCCCTGGACAGGACCTCGATGGCCCTCAGAAGCTCGGCATGCTGGTCCCTTATGCTCTCGGAAAGGCCCATAAACACCTATCAGAGGTAATCGAATATATTGAGCCTGAATACCCTTCCGGCTGACGCGAGGGCAGCCTCCATCGCCACCTCGCCGGCCTTCAGGTCCGTAACAAGCTCTGCCATGTCTACATCCTCTATGCCCGAGATGGTGCTCTTGAGCTCGAGCGAATAGACCGACATGTCCTCTCCTGCCGCCTTCAGTCTTGTCACCCTGCCGCCGATGTCGGAGACGGCATTGGATATCTGATCGAATGATGCTTCGAGGTCGCCGAGGGCTGTCTGTATGCCCGCGCCGTCGTTCGCGCCGAGCGCCGCTGAGAATGCAGCTACAGCGGCCATGACGTCGATGCCGCCGCCCGCGCCGCTGAAGACCTCGCCGCCGTTGGTGCCTATTACAACGGTGCTGGAGAGGCCCACCCTTAGGCTCTGGACATTCGTGTCGCCCTGGAAGGCGCCTGCCTGGTCAAAGGCCGGGGTCCCGCTCTCGAAGCCGGAGAATATGTACCTGCCGTCGTGGTTGGTGTTGCCGATGGCCACGAGCCCCTCGAAGAGGTTGTCGACCTCGGATTTTATGTTGTTCCTGGTTATGGCGTTGGATGTGCCGCTCGCAGCAGTGACCGCCAGCTCCTGGAGCCTTATGATTACGTCCTTCGCCCTGTCAAGGGCCTGCTCTGCCATGCCGAGATGGTCCTTGCCGTATTCGATGTTCCTGTCGAACTGCGCGAACCGCGAAAGCAGCGTCCTGGACGTAAGGAGGTTGTGCGCGTTCACCGGGTCGTCAGAGGGCGCGTTGACCTTCTTCTGGCTCGAGAGCTGCTTGTGCATGCGGTAGATCTCGTCCTGCTGCCTGAGCATGTTCCTTATGTACGTGTCATATGAGAGCTTCTGGGTTACCCTCACCGTTCACCTACCTTATGTTTAGAAGCGTTTCCAGCATCTGATCAGCTGTCTGCATGACCTTTGCCGCGGCCTCGAAGGCCCTCTGGAGCTTTACGAGGTTTATTGCCTCTTCCTCGAGCGATACGCCGGATACCGATTCCCTTGCCGCCCTTATCTCCTCCGAGTACATGCGCTGAGCAGAGGCCGATAGCTTTACGTTATTGACCTCGGTGCCGAGGTCGGTCACAATCCTCTGGAAGAAGCTGCCGAACGTGCCGTTGTCAACGGTCAGGGCGTCCCTCAGTCCGGCGAGGGCCGTGGCGTTCAAGTTGTCTCCTGGGACACCGGCCGCTGTTGATGAGGCCGCCACCTTGCTGCCGTCCGTTATCGCTGCCGCGAAGTCCCTGGACGCGTTCTCCTTTACGCTGACCGTGAACCTGTCTCCTGCCGCTGGCGCAAGCGGGCTGTTCTGTATCGTGACGCTCAGGCCGTCAAAGGATATCGGGTTGCCCGATGTGTACGCGCCGCCGGCAACGACCATATTGGTAGACGTATTCACGACGGTATAGGAACCAGGGCCCGCGAACCGTATCTCGTAGTCGTCGAGCGTTACCTGGCTGAGATCAGCCACCGTCGCTGTTGATACAAGCTCACCGCCCGAGTTGCTTGTGCTGCCCCTGGCATAGACCGAAAGGGGCGCGAAGAAATCATTACCAGTAGAGCCGTCCAGGCCGTAACCTGCCGCGTGCTGGAGGTTCACTTCCTTAACGAGAGAGGCTGAAAGGAGATTCACTTTGTCATGGACGCCCATGTAATAGGCGAGGCCTTCGAGGTCCCCCTTAAGGCTCCCGCCATAGATCCTGTCGTTGATCGTCGCGCCGTTCAGGATGATATTGTATGACTCCGGCTCGTCCGGGTCAGCCCAGAGCGACATCTCCGATGTCCTCGTGCCACCGACTAAGAACGAGCCCCCCAGTAAT
>CAZDUP010000099.1:4047-8322 GCA_964508625.1 uncultured Thermodesulfobacteriota bacterium | reverse complement strand
CAGTGAATACCATCTCCTCTTTTCTGCCGGGATTGAATAGCGCAGCGCTCCTGCCGTTGTTGATGACGACGCCTGGCGTATCGAAGTCATAGTGCCTTCTGAGGGCATCGAGCATCGCCCTTGTGGGCGCTACGACGGCCCGCGCGCCTCTCAAACCGGCGGCGGCCTCCTGCGAATATCGCTGCCACTCGCTGGAGATGGGTCCTTTCTTTACCGCCTCCCACCACGACAGAACGCATGAATGCGCTGCGATTATGCCAGGCGCCTGCCACGGCAGTGCGCCGTGGCAGTAGTTATTGAGGTGCACGATATCGGGCCTGATGTAGGACTCGAGCCGCAGGAGCCACTCGCCAGCAAGCGCTACGTTGGTCCACGGCTCCTTCTGCCATTCGAGCATGAAGCCGCTCTCGTAGAGCTCGACACCGTCGATCGCCCTCGCCTCTTTTATCTGATTGTTGGACAGGGCCGGTCCCATAGTGGCGATCGATACCTCGACGCCGGCCCTCGAGAGCGCGGCGCCAAGCTCCATCGCGTAGGTCCAGACCCCGCCCGCCGTATCGGCTGTCATCAGCACCCTTGCGGGCTTTCTCATCTCAGTTGCTCTCATACTCTTCAAGCTCCTTCATTGCAGCGGGACGCTCTGCCTGTATGTCGCTCAACATCCTGTTAGCATTTATGTAATATTCATGGGCCCTTTCCCAGGCGTCATCGTCGGGCTCGCCCCATCTTCTTGAATACTCTTCTGAGCCGGGATAAGGAAAGAGCGGCACCGGCTTATTGGCCCATATCCCTGAGTCTATGAGACGGCTCCGCCACTCCTCTACTGCCTCGGCGCTGTCGATATGAGCGTCCAGGAGCGTGGATTGCACGAACTGCACCCCTTTTTTGGCCTTCGCGAGCAGGTCTATCAGCTCGAAGGTAGTTGCCGAGCACCTTTTACCGAGGGCTGCCCTCCCCTCGTCAGATACGCTTTCAATGCCTGCCTCGATCGAGACACAACCGGCGGCGCCAAGGAGCTCGAGCATCTCTGGCTTCCAGAGGTCTATCCTCGTCTGGATGCCGAAGGTGATCTCTCGAGCAGATAGCGCCTCGAGAAGTTTTCTATCGGGCATGAATATCTCGTCAATGAAATAGAAGTACCTGGTCCCGTTGGAGAGGAGCCAGTCTATCTCTTCGAGGACTGTGGGGAGCGGCCTTCGCCTGTAGTTATTCCTGAACTCCCTCTTCGCGCAGAATGTGCACGAATACGGACAGCCCCTAGATGCCTCGACGTCAGCGCCAGGCCCGCTCTCCCAGGAGCCGAACCTGTGATGGTGATGCGTATGACTGTTGATGTATTGCGCAGGCCATCTGAGGGCCGGGAGCATGGACATGTCCGTCGCCCTCGGTCCTGCCTGGGCCTTCATGCCTGATGGTGTCATGTATGCGATCGACTTGACCTCGGGAAGCGGCATTTCAGCCAGCTCCGGAAGGACCGTCTCCGGCTCGCCCATGACCGCTATCTCTGCGCCGAGCTTCTTCAACGCCGCCCCCGGCGTCGTGGAGCAGTGCGGCCCCACTGCCACCTTGACTGCCTTCATGTCATGGAGTGCGCGGAAAAGGAGCCTCGGCACCCTGAGCTCGGGCTGAGGGCATCTCCAGAAAAGATATCCTGGCGCAGTAGTGACCACGACGAAATCAGGCGATAGGGCCTCGGCGCGCTCGCGGACTGCCGCGGGGCAAAGCCCTTCAATGTGAGCGTCTATTATCTCAGCCCGGTGACCTGCAGCCTCGAGGAGCGCCTTTGAATAGCCTAACTCAAGCGGGAAATGGGGCTCCCTGCAGCCGAAATATACGCTGCCGGAAAAGTCCCAGTTTGGATAGATGAGGGCAAATACCATTGATGCCTCATGACAGTGCGTTTTTTTCCGGATGTCAGATGGTAAGGCCGCGGCCCGCGAGCTCCCTGCTTGCCTCAGCCACCCTGTCGAAGGCTACCCTGCCCTCGAGCCATACGGCAAGCTCCGAAAGGCCATGTTCAAGCGATATCGCCGGCTTGTAGCCGAGCGTCTTTTTCGCATGCGAGATGTCAGCGAAGCAGTGCCTTATGTCGCCCACCCTGTATTTGCCGTTTATCTCCGGCGCTATCTTCTTTCCGAACACCTTTCCCATCCTCTCCGCTATTTCGAGTATGGAATAGCTTCTGCCGCTGCCTACGTTGAACGACTGGTAGGCCGCGCTGTTGCTCTCCAGCGCGAGGGCGCACGCGGATGCAACGTCGTGGACGTTCACGAAGTCCCTCTGCTGCAGGCCGTCCTCGTATATGAGCGGCGCGTTCCCGTTGAGGAACCTCGCGGAGAAGATGGCGAGCACACCGGTATACGGGTTGGAGGACGCCTGCCTCGGTCCGTATACGTTGAAAAACCTCATTGCCACAGTGGGTATGTTATATGCCCTGCCAGCGACGAGGCACATCTTCTCCTGGTCGTATTTCGTGAGGGCGTAGACAGAAGCTATGGACGGCGGCTTTGACTCTGGCGTGGGCACCGGAAAGAGCGCCTCTCCGGAGGGACCCCTCGGCTCCCAGGTGCCCTTGCGGAGGTCCCCGATATCGCGCATCGCGCCGTCGCAGACTTCTCCCCTCTTCGTGCTATAGCGCCCCTCCCCATATATGCTCATGCTCGAGGCTACTATGAGCCTTTCTACCGGCCTCTGTATAAGGGCCTCGAGGAGCACGGCCGTCCCCCTGCAATTGACGTCCACGTAATTCTCTATCTCATACATCGACTGGCCCACGCCCACTGCGGCTGCGAAGTGATAGACCGCGTCCATGCCGTCAAGCGCTTTCCTGACCGCAGCCGGGTCCCTGACATCGCCGACAAGAAGCTCGACATCTGCCGAGAGGTACTCGGGCCTCTCCTTTTCAGGGCCGTGCACCTGTCCGGAAAGGCAGTCGAGAGCGCGTACCCTGTACCCTCTTTTCAATAATTCGTCAGCAAGATGAGACCCTATGAAGCCAGCGCCACCGGTTATGAGGACCTTCTTCACCCGGTTACCTCCTGTTGGTCGTTTCCAGACAAGGCTCTACGGCAAGGCAGTACTGCCGCCATGGTTCCCGGAGAAACCAGCACGGAATCGGGACGCATCTTTTCGGCTTAAGCTCGTTCGACGGACCGCAGGAATGGGAGAATCCTCAACAGGGCTGCGGAGCAACTGGTGCACTCGGCATAAGCCCTCCTCCGAGCGACATCTTCTTCTCTAAACTTATATCAGGATTTAGCTTTGTCAAGGGAAGCAGACTCCTGCACGGGCGGCCTGCAGAGCCTCATTGCTTTGCTATAATCAATCATGGAACTCAAGCGCATCGGCGATCTCCAGATAGAGGCGGATGACAGATACCACCGGAGCTTCATAAGGATTCAGAGGGCCGGGTGGGCCGCCATAACGCTCCTGCTCCTGGCCGCGGTGGCGGGCATCATAGGCCCCGGCCTGCTTGGGACCTCGACAGTGGCGAGCCCAGACAACCTCCTTAAGGCAGAGTACTCGATGACCAGCAACTCTCACCGGGATACCTGGATATGGATAACGGCGGAATCACCGGGCAGCGGACCGATCACGATCTGGATTAGCAGGGAATACGTGGAGAGCTTCCATATCGAGGAGATCGTCCCTGAGCCGGAGAGGGTCTATGCAACGGGCGACCGGGTCTTCTACGAGTTCCTGCCAGCTCCTGGAGAGACAATGCTGAAAATAAGCCTCCTTGCCGAGCCATCGTCGATCGGGCCTATTTCAGGCACAGTCGGGGCCGGGGGACAACTGGTGAAGATCAAACAGTTCATATGGCCATAGTCAATGGAATCTGTAATCAGGGCAACCGCGACATACCTTTTCCTCCTTCTCCTCGTTCGCATTGCGGGCAAGCGCACGCTCGCGGAGATAACTACCTTTGATTTCGTGCTCCTTCTCATCATAGGCGAGGCAGCTCAGCAGGGGCTCACCGGAGACGACTTCTCGATAACCAATTCCGCCCTCATCATAGCCACCCTCATCATTCTGGACATCGCCTTCTCGCTCATAAAGCGGTGGAGCCCCCTCCTCGAAAAATGGGTGGACGGCACGCCGGTAATAGTCATAAAGGACGGCCAGGTCGTAAAAGAGGCGCTCGAGCTCACGAGGGTGGACGAATCCGACATACTCGAGGCAGCGAGGAAGCTCCGCGGCATAGAGCGCCTTGAGCAGATAAAGTACGCTGTGCTCGAAAAGGACGGCGGCATAACGGTAATAGCGAAGGAAGAA
>CAZDUP010000099.1:0-4037 GCA_964508625.1 uncultured Thermodesulfobacteriota bacterium | reverse complement strand
TGATAAGTATGAAGAAAGACTGAGAAGATGGTTGTTTGTTGATGATAAGTTTGAGAAAGAAATTTCAAGAACAAAATTAGCAGCCCCACTTGGCGCTAGACCTGCACCTGCCAAATTTTCTGCTACAGCATCATGTGTTATAATTTTTCCACTTCAAAACGGCGGCACGCCACGTTCCTCTGAGAGCTCGCATCATCTTCCCGCTCCCCTTCAGCCCCGCATGCTTGAGATTCCGCCGCAATACCCTATAATCTAAACAGTAGCAGGATGCCGCACCCACCAAAGTCGATCCGCATAATGACGTACAACGTCCACAGCTGCAAAGGCCCGGATGGCGAGGTATCCACTTACAGGATAGCCGACGTCATTGCCAGATACGAGCCGGACGTTGTGGCATTGCAGGAGCTCGACTCTGGTCTCGAGAGGAGCAGGCACGCGCACCAGGCATCCGAGATAGCGGAGCACCTCAATATGGAGTTCCACTTCCACCCCTCGATGGAGATACAGAGCGGGAAATACGGGAACGCCATACTGAGCCGCTATCCGATGCGGCTCGTGCAGGCAGGGCCGCTGCCCGCGCCGTGGTGGTTCCGCCCCTTTGAAAAAAGAGGGGCGCTCTGGGCCGCGGTCGCTCTCGGCAACAGGGAGATACAGATAAAAAACACGCACTTCGGCCACAACTGGAGGGAGAGGCTGGCGCAGGCAGAGGCGCTCCTTGGCGCGAAATGGGCCGCGCACACGACCTGCAATCCGCCGCTTGTAGTCTGCGGTGACCTTAATACGCTGCCGCTCTCGTCCGTCTACAGGAGGTTCAGGCAGTTCCTGGCAGACGCACAGCTGGCGATAAAGGGGAAACGGCCGAAGAGCACATACCCGAGCCGTTTCCCCGTATGCCGCATTGACCATATCTTCACGAGCCATGAGGTACTGGTCCTGGACACGGATGTGCCCAGGGACCGGCTTGCCGAAAAGGCCTCAGACCACCTCCCCCTTATCGCCGAGCTGGAGATCAGCTGAATTGAGAGCGTGTCAGCGAACGCTGCTGGTGCGCTAAAGCCTTATACCGGAGGCATCAGATGTGGGACCGGATATTGAGGCAGGGACGCAACTATTTCGAGAGGTCGAAGGTCGCCGAATCGGGAGTACTATACGGCCTTCTATCACGCGGCCTTGAAGGCACGGCGCTACATCATCATATCCGGCTGGCAGTTCGACAGCGAGGTGCTGCTCTTAAGAGGCGAGCAGCAGCGCCGGGCCAGGCGCGACGTGAGACTCCTGAAATTTCTTGACGCTCTCTGCAGGCGCAACCCGGAGCTGCACATCCATATCCTCGCATGGGACTTCAGCCTCATATTCATGCACGAGCGCGAGTGGATGCAGGAGATAATCTTCAACTGGTCCACGAGCGAACGGCTGCACTTCCGCTTCGATTCCATGCACGCCATCGGCGCGAGCCAGCACCAGAAGTACGTCGTTATAGACGGTGGAATCGCCTTTCTCGGCGGCATGGACATCTGCGCAGGCAGGTGGGACTCACGGAGCCACCTGCCGCACGACCCCGAGCGGATAAACCCAGACAACAGGACCTACGCGCCCTACCACGACATACAGGCCTACTTCACCGGAGAGCTCATAGAAAAGCTTGCCGCCATGTTCTCTGAGCGTTGGGAGAGGTGCGCTGGCGTCCCACTCTCCCTGCCGCCAGCCCGGAGCGGGGATTACCTGCCGCGCGCAATAGGCTCTCCAATCAACGGGCGCACAGCCGCTCTGTCGAGGACCCAGGGGCAGACCTTCGTAAAGGTGCGCGAGCCGGTCAAGGAGATACGAGCCCTCTACATCGACGCTATAAAGGCGGCGAAAAAGCTGATCTACATCGAGAACCAGTACTTCAGCTCTCATGCCATATACCGGGCGCTAACCGAGAGGATGGAAGACCGTTCCAGGCCGCAGCTCGAGATAATACTCGTGCTGCCCAAGAAGCCGAGCGCACTCGTAGAGGAGATATCTGTCGGCCTCATGCAGGCGAGGATATTGAGCGTGCTGCGTGAGACCGCGAGGCGGACGGGCCATTCATTCGGCGTATATTACTCGACGTCCTTCGACGAGATAGGAGATGAGGCGCCGGTCTACATACACTCCAAGCTCATGATAGTAGACGACCGGTTCCTCACGATCGGCTCGGCCAATACGACCAACAGGTCAATGGGCCTCGACACCGAGCTCAACTTATCCTGGGAGGCCTGCTCGCTCCGGGATTTGAGGCTGATGCGCTCGATAAGGCGCTTCAGGGCCTCGCTTCTCTCCGAGTTCATAGGCTTTGACGTGAAAGTGGACTTCAGGAGGCTCGGGCGGGTAAAGGGCCTCGTCGAGTATCTCGACGAGATTGCCGGGAGCAGATTGTACAGGCTGCAGAAGCACACGATAAGCCCGTACTTTGCGGGAAATGAGATACTGAAGACCCTGGATGAGCTCATACTCGACCCGGAGAAGGCCGTCATAGAGGAGAACTTATTCGAGATATTCTCGCCTGATGTCGTCTCGATGTTTTCAGAGAGCATAAGCTATCTCAAGAAGTACCTCTTCAAGAAGCGGGCGGGGTAGAAGGAAGCTCTGAATAATTCGCATTTCCGCTGTCATTGCGAGGAGCGCAGCGACGAAGCAATCTCAAAGTGCTTGATTTACCAAAGGATGAGATTGCTTCGCTCCGTTCGCAATGACGAGTCAATGGATCAATCAGCGGTTCCTCCTTAACAAGCCGCCGGAGTTCTGTGAGGTTTGACGAGTGTACGGCTGGCCCAGATGCCTGAAACGGCAAGGCCAAAGAGGAGAAGATGAGATGGTTCAGGGACCGAACCGTTTACCGGGGTGGCGATGTACGCGGACCCTCCCCAACCATTTCCAGCGATCTGCCCATGATCATTTATATCAGCAAGGCCGCCCGGCAGGTTGACAGGGTTGAACTGGTTGCCGTCATAAATAAAATTATATTCTGAGTCGTTCCCGTAGAGATAGCCTACCACATGGCCCAGATTATTTATCCCGTTTGCATAGATTTCAGAGATATCCTCAGAACCGTTGAAATCGGTCCATATGCCGTCTTTTACCAGCCACGACCAGTATGCATCGACATCATGGGCGACTATAAGTCCATTATCGTTAATATCTTCATAATACCCGGGATCGTGTACCTCGACGCTCCCGCCATTTTGAATGAATCCCCGTGTGCCGCCGACCCAGTAGCCGCCGACGATCGCATCATTGTTGTTAATGCCGTTCATTGAAGTTTCGTTGGAATAGCCGTCAAACGGCCCTGGAAATGCCACGGAGGTGAAGGCTGTGCCGTCATACATGAAACCGTATGTCTCATTATAGCCAAAACCCTCGCCGTCAAGGCTATACCAGCCAACGACCTTGCCTGAATCATTGATATTACTCAGGCTCGTCTCAGCCGCGCCCGGAAAATCTATCGTTTTATACTCACTTCCGTCGTATACATAGCCGTGGCGTTTCAGCCCGTCGTAATAAGACCCGGCCACATCCCCGTTGTTATTGATGCCCGACACGCCGGTCGAAAGAGCGCCAGGGAAACTAATCGTCTCAAGGGTATACTGCATGGCATGCGATTCCGGGGAAAAACCCAGCACAGAAAAGACGGCTGCTGCGAGCCAGAGCTTTCTCATGGCAGTCTCCTCCCAGTTTTAGTGATTTAAATAAGTATAGCAGAGTAGATGAGAGCTGCCGGACTTCGGTTGCCAGCGCTTCGCTCGTAATGACGGAAAATCATCCTTTAAAGGTGGACTGAGGGGGATTTTACTTTCATGCGCAGGCCGCACTAAAACTGCTGAAATATAAAAAGGGCCCGGACATTTCGTCCGGGCCCTCTGCCTTGGCCATTCAAATGTGGATCAGCCCCTCAGCGCCTTCGGCTTTGCTGGCGCAACGGCTATCTTCCTGCCCTGTATCATCGAGCGGTGCATGTACTCGACCACCTTCTCGGCCGCGTCCCTCGGGACCTCGACAAAGGTGAAGCTCTCGAA
>CAZDUP010000098.1:0-8323 GCA_964508625.1 uncultured Thermodesulfobacteriota bacterium | reverse complement strand
AGAGCTCGTACATGAAGAGCATCCTGGGCACGCCTATCACGGGGGCGTCCTTGCCAGCGACCTTTCCGGTGTATGCGGAGAAAAGGAGCTTCTCCCGGTCCTTATAAAGGTCGGGCAGATGGCTGTTCTTGGAGTCGTCCCTCTTTACGTCGTACTTCTCGCAGCGGCCGCCGTAATAAAGGGGCGCTTCTCCCTCCATCACGACCTTTCTCACCTCGCAGATGTTCGAGCAATCCCTGCACTCGAAGGAGGTGAGCTCGTACTTCTTCCTGCCGGCGTCCCAGCCCTTGAACCTGGTCTTTGTTCCGGCTGGCATCTCCTTTGCGACGAGTATGGCCGCGCCTATGGCTCCGGTGACGTCGTGGTTCTCGGGCACTGTTATCTTCTTGCCCGTGACCTTCTCAAAGGCAGATACAACGCCCAGGTTCGCGGCAGTGCCGCCCTGGAAGAATATCCTGTTGCCTATGCGCCTGTCACCGACGACCCTGTTGAGGTAGTTGAGGACTATGGAATAGGAGAGCCCGGCCACGAGGCCGTCCTTTTCCACGCCTTTCTGCTGATAGCTGACCATGTCGGACTCGATAAAGACCGTGCACCTCTCGCCCATGGGCGGAGGCGTGGAGCAGCCCAGGGCAAGCTCGCTGAACTCGCCCTTGATGCTTATGCCGAGCCTCTCCGCCTGCTCTTCCAGGAAAGAGCCTGTCCCGGCAGCGCAGACCTTGTTCATCTCAAAGTCAACGACAACGCCGTCCTTCATGGCTATGTACTTGGAGTCCTGCCCGCCTATCTCAAATATGGTATCGACCTCGGGGTCTATTACAGCCGCGGCCGTGGCCTGCGCGGTTATCTCGTTTCTGATGACATCAGCGCCGACAAAGTCTCCGGATAGATACCTTCCGGAGCCAGTCGTGCCCACGCCCAGGACGTTCACAAATTCGCCGCACTCGTCCCCGACAGAGCTGAGCCCCTCTCTTATTGCCTCGAGCGGGCGGCCTGCCGTTGCGAGGTACCTCTTGGTCACGAGCTTGAGGTCCTTGTCAATGAGGATGACGTTTGTGCTGGTCGAGCCCACGTCTATGCCGAGGTAGGCGTCGAACTTCTTGCCTGCCTCGAGCGGATAGCCTGTCGAGCTCTTTCTCTGGGAGGGATGGCCCTCGGGCCTGGCGAGCTTTTCGAGCGACCTTTCGTTCTTCCTGCCAGTCGCTATGTACTCACGGAGCGCGTCAACGCCCTTGAAGGCGCCTATTGCCTTCCCCATCTCAAGGCAGGTGAAGACAGAGCCGAGAGCGCCCATAGAGGCGAAGTGAGCGGGTATTATGTAGTCCTTCTCGTCGAGCTCAAGGACGTCCTTGAAGGCCTTTCTCACGCCCTGGTTCGCCGCAACGCCGCCCTGGAATACCACTGGCGCGATGAAGTCCTTGCCCTTTCCGATGGTCGCCTTGAAGTTTCTTGCGACGGCGTAACAGAGGCCTGCCACTATGTCATAGTCGGGCGTGGCTATCTGCTGGAGGTGTATCATGTCGCTCTTCGCGAAGACAGAGCACCTGCCCGCCACCCTCGGCGGGTTCTTGCTCTTCAACGCGAGGTGTCCGAAGGCTTCTATGGTGAGGCCCATCCTGTAGGCCTGCTGGTCGAGGAAGGAGCCCGTACCTGCAGCGCAGACCGAGTTCATCTGAAAATCCGCGATGCGGAGCTTCTCGTCAGCGCCTTCCGGCGCTAGGAAGATGAGCTTGGCGTCCTGGCCGCCCATCTCTATGACTGTCCTGGCCTCGGGATGGAAGACCTCGGTGGCCTTTGCCTGAGCGATGACCTCGTTGGTAAAGCCCGCGCCTATGAGCGGCGCGATGAGCTTTCCGCCCGAGCCGGTCGCCGCGACGAGCTTGATGTTCTCGCGGCCGTATTTGTGTATTATCTCTTCGAGTATTGCGAGGGATGTTTCGAGGGGCTCGCCTTTTGTCCTTGTGTAGTGCTCTTCGAGCAGGTTCCTTCCGCTATCGAGGACTACCGTGTTCGCACTGACAGAGCCTATATCGATGCCGACATAGACAGACCTTGACCCAGACAACTCACACCTCCGATGTTTGCATGTTCAGCAGCAGTAAGAAAACGAGTAAGACAACAGTAATAGTCCGGCTATTCCGCAACAGCTACAATGGGCTGCAAGGCACGGCTTTTTTCAAAAATATCGGAGAAAGAAAACCTTACAAAGAATGGGTTTTTATTGAAGAATTTACAGGATTGTTTTTAACATTTATTATCGACGATTTCAGAAGCGATGTCAATACGCACTTTGCCCTGGGCAGGATGTTGCGGTGGGTGACAAGCAGGCGAGCGACATCCAGTAGAATCGGGCCGGAAAAAGAAAGGGCCCGGAGACCGGGCCCTTTCTCAAAGACAAAAAGATTTTTTTTACTTCGCCATGCCCTTGATGTGGGCGACGATCGACTTGAGCTCGTCATCGCTGAGCTTCTGGGGAGGCATCGCGATGGCGATGTTCTTGTACTTCTTCGCATCACCGGCACGGCCCTTGGTGATGACGGTGGACACGTCGGCATCAGAAGCGCCAGCCAGCCACGCGTTGGCCTTGAAAGCCGGACCCATTGCGCCGCCCTGGCCATCAGCACCGTGGCACATCGCGCACTTTGTCTTGTAAAGGGCGCCACCATCAGCGGCCATTGCGGGTACTGCGAAAGCGGCAACACCAAGAGCGAGAATGCCTATTCCGATCAACTTACGCATTTGAATCCTCCTCCGATAAGGGAATTTGAAGCAAAAGGATATAGTCTATGCAGGAACTTGTCAAGAACTTTAAGGGACCGGTTCAGATGGAAAAAGGCCGCTTGCCAGAGATTATCCCACATTCCTCAGGAACATGTCAATGATAACGGCGGTGAAGAGCACGCCGAGATAAACCATTGAAACCTTGAAGTTTTTCCAGGCTATCTCCCTGGCCGGGTTCCGGTAAAGCCTTACGTTCCAGTAGAGGAAGTAGGCGCCGACAACTGCTGCCGCCGCGAGATAGACGAGCCCGCTGTAGCCCATGATGAAGGGCACGAAGGAAGAGGCCACGAGCAACACGGTATTTAGTAGCGTGTAGAGGGCTGTCCGCGAGTCCCCGACCACGACCGGCAGCATGGGAACACCGGCCTTAGCGTATTCCTCTTTATGATATATGGCGAAGCTCCAGAAGTGCGAGGGGGTCCAGAAGAACATGACTATGGCGAGGAGCACCGGAGGTGCGCAGAGCTCTGGGCTTGCGGACGCGCCGCCAGCGAGCACGGCAAAGCTGCCGGCGAGGCCGCCTATGATGATGTTCAACCAGCTCCTCCTCTTGAGCCAGGCCGTGTAGACGACCGCGTAGACAAAGGCGCCGAGCGCGAGGTGCAAGGCGACCATGTAGTTGAGGGCCGCAAATGAGACGATAAGCGAGAGGACAAAGAGACCGGCCGCCATGAGAAGGACCGTCCTCGACCCTGCGACGTCACCCGAAGGCAGGGGCCTTTTCCTGGTCCTGTTCATGACCGAGTCTATGTCGCTGTCGAAGTAGTGATTGAAGGCGCTCGCAGAGGCCGAGGCGAGCATCGTGGCAATGATGAGAAAGGCCATATTGCCGAGGCTGAAGCCCCCCGATGCAGAGGCGATGAGCCCGACTACGGCGCTGAAGGTGATGAGGCTGCAGATACGGAGCTTGAAGAGCGGCAGGTACTTCGCGGCAGTCATTCGCAAAGGCCTCCTCCTTTTAATTCGTCTCTAAAGCAGCCGTCCAAAGGTATGGGTGATTATATACCTGTAGAGGGCTTTGTACAATTTAATTCCGGTAGAGCGCCGGGGCAGCGATTTCGGCCGGCTTTCTCTTGAAGAGCGACATCATGGCGTTCCAGACAAAGGCGATGCCGCCCAAAATGGCCACAAGCCCGCCAAGGCCCATTATGGACATGCCGATGAGCTTGCCCATGCTGTCGAGGTTCTGCTCGGTCCCGTAGGTCTTTCTCGCTACGCCGTGAGAGCCTGCCATGAAAAGGCCGAGGGCGAACATCAGTATGCCGAGGCTGTATAGATATGGCTGGATAGCCGCGAGCTTCCTGCTCCAGAGCGTCCGGTCGAACTCCGGCAACAGTTCGTAGAAAAGGCCCATGAACGCTATCGTCACCGCGCCTATGACGCAGTGGTAATGGGCCGGTATTATGGTGTTGACTCCGCCTATGCTCGCGCCGATGAGGCCGCCAGTGAGGAATATCGTTATAGACAGCACGAGAGATGAGAATGCCGGGTCTTTCCACGGCCTGGGCTTTGTCTCCGCTATTGCCGCCAGGACGGCTATCATAAAGAGGCCTACGGAGGGGCCTATGCCCAACTGCATGAGCCAGGTGAAGCTGTCCTTATAGGCCTGAGAAGAGGTGTCGTAGAGGAAGAAAATGACCGGGGCCGGTATGACGAAGAAGAGTATCAGGACATAGAGCGCCTTTGCGGAACCCGCGTAGATGGCGTCCCTTTTAAGGACGAGCTTTACAAGCAGCACCCAGACCGCTGCCATGGCTATGGAATTCGCGAACTGGAGTATGTGGCCGCCGCCCCACATGAGCCTTTCGAAATCCAGATACATCTTGCCTGTCGAGTACTGGAACCAGCCCGACAGGGCGAAGCAGACAAAGGCCACGGCAACGGCTGCTCCGGCGGTGAGCATGCCCATTGTGAGCATTGGCATCTTCTTCGGCCTGTTCGCGAGGACCGTAAGGAACGTATTGACGAGATTGAGGAATATGCCGGATGCAAAGAGTATGAGCCCGGCGTAGAACCAGAATGTCATGAGGACCGGCACGTAGTTGGCGAGCTCGGCGCTCCCGAGACCGAATACGGCTGAGATAACGATAAGGGACATGCCGCAGGCAGCGAGGAAGAGGCCAGCCCAGCCCAGGCCCAGCGAGTAGACCGGCCCTGTCATTGAGGACGAATAGACCCAGAGAAAGCCCTTGAACGCAAGGAACCATATGACAACGGCCAGCACCACATGGCCGACCAGGGCAACATATATATAGTCCCTGCCGAGCGGGAGCAACTCTTCGAGGCCCGGTGTCCTTGCCAGCGCGACAAGAAGGGCGAATATCCCGGCAAAGACAAGGGAAAAGACAGAGAGCACGAGCCAGCCATAGGCAAGCGTCAAGGCAGGTCTCCGGGCCTGTTCCATCAAAAGGATTCCTCTTTTTTCATGGGGTACTTACCTTGATAACAATACCAGAGCGGGCGCCGTATTTCAAGGAGCCCGGCCACACATGCGCGCGTATGGGCTTCTCTCCCGCACGCATACTTTATGACAGAAAGCGCTCTCCCTAACATGACGGAAATCATTTATTATGGCTTGAAAGGTCCGTATATTCTAAGATATAATATATTGTTTCAACAACCATTTTTATGGAGGATATATCATGATGAGGGACAGGGTCGAAGAGGCTCTTAACGGTATCAGGCCGGCCCTACAGGCGGACGGCGGAGATGTCGAGCTCGTGGATATCGACGAGGCTCAAGGCATCGTAAGGGTGCAGCTCCAGGGCGCATGTTCAGGCTGCCCGAGCGCGCAGATAACCCTTGCGATGGGCGTGGAGAGGGCAATAAAGGAGAGGGTGCCAGAGGTAAAGCAGGTCCTCTCGATCTAAGGACAGCAGAGTTGGATTATTAGCGGGCCGGGGTAAGACCCGGCCCCGCCAAAAATGGTCTACCCTGCGAAGAATGGCCGGAAATCATAATGAAATCCGGCAATTACAAGAAGGTATCCTTATGTCCTATCATATTATCCAGGAATGCGTAGCCTGCGGCGTATGCCTTCCGGAGTGCCCTGAGGGGGCCATCACCGAGGGCAATACGTATATAATTGACCCGAAGCTCTGTACCGAATGCGGCGCCTGCGCCGAGGTCTGCCCTGTTGATGCCTGCCTGCCCATGCCCGTAGAAGCGGCAGGCAAGGCAGGATAGGTTTTCAGTAAAGAACTGCGGCGTAATTTGTCTTCCCTGGACGGGTTCAGGTTTTGACCCTGAACCCGAATGTCCGTAGAGGCGCTTACGAATTTTCGGGTTCAATCTGCAAGATTGAACCCGCACCAGTTAACACAGGTTAACGCAGTTTATTACGCTCTGAAAAGAGGTTTATGACGCTCTGTACCACAGGAAGACTTCAAGAGCGTCAGAAACACAGCAGACCGAGGCGCGGCAGTAGAAATTTTCAGAGCGTAAGAAACAAGCAGACCAAGGCGCGACGAAGGTGAGGAATGAGGTGTACTCTTTCTGTACGCCGCAATGACGAACCGAGGAGCAACACAGGTATGCGCAGTTTAGTACGCTCTGAAAAGAAGTTTATGACGCTCTGATCTAAGGAGGAATAATGAGCAGCATTACAGTCTGGTTCATCCGCTTGGCGATCATCTACTTTGTCCTGGCGATAATCATGGGGCTCCACATGAGTGTCGCTGGCCCGGTCTATCCGTGGATGCCGATACACGCCCACTTCAACCTGCTGGGCTGGATGTCCATGATGATCTACGGTGTTGCGTACCACATACTCCCGAGGTTCAGCGGACGCCAGCTCTTCAGCGACAAGCTGGCGTACTGGCAGCTCTGGCTCGCTAACATAGGCCTTGTGGGAATGGCCCTCGGCTGGTACGTGAGGTCACAGAGCGGCGAAAATACAGTGCTCCTCATATTCTCTCTCATCGAGACGTTGTCGATAGTCTTCTTTGCGGTCAACATGCTCGCGACCATAAAGCCGGCGCCGCCTCCGCCAGCGCCGGTGAAGAAATAAAAGATGTCGCAGGGCAGGATCACGAAAGAGATGATAATCGGCGAGGTGATGGAAAAGTACCCCGCAACTGTCGAGGTCTTCAAAAAATACTTCGGCAAGGGCTGCTTTGACTGCCCTGGCTCCGGCTACGAGGACATAGACTTCGGCTCGAACATGCACAATGTTGACATGGACGCGCTGCTGAAGGAGCTGAACGCAATTGCCGAAGGCAAAAAGAAAGGATAACGGATGAACAAGATAAACAAGTACATGGTAGTCAACGACTGCATAAAGATATATCCCAAGACGATCGGGATATTCACGCAGTTCCATATAGATTCATGCTGCGGCGGCGCTGTCTCGATAGAGGCGGCCGCGAGAAGGGACGGAGCGCCTCTCGAAGAGCTTATGAATGCGCTGAACGAGGCGGCTAAGTAAAGCTGCCGAAAAAGGCCCCAGCTGCAACGTGGGCACCAAATCGCGCACAAGGGAAAGCGGCAAGATAAAAGGCCCCCTCACCTCAATCCTCTCCCCAAAAGTGGAGAGGATGTTTTTCGAAACCGATTTGATGTCCTCTTCTCCACTTGGGGGAGAATGTTTGGATGAGGGGGTTTAGAATTCCCTTTCCTTTGACGGGAGGGAATAAAGGGGCGGGTGAATAAACTTCGCCTTCCCTATTTCAAGGAACCAAATCAACATTTCCATATAAGGACCGGAGGTATCACATTGGCAAATAAGGTAACCGAAGCCCAGGTGCTCGAGGCATTGAGCCATGTAATGGACCCTGAGCTTGGCAAGGACCTCGTCACCCTCAATATGATAAAGGACGTAAAGGTCGAGGACACAAAGGTCAGCTTCAACCTCGTTCTTACCACTATGGCCTGCCCCTTGAAAAAGGAGCTTGAGGCCAATTGCATAAGCGCGGCAAAGGCGATCCCTGGCGTAACGGAGGTCGCCCTTACAACTGGCGCGCAGGTGCCCAAGGCAAAGCAGGTGCCTGAGAAGCAGCCCATACCCGGAGTAAAGAACACCATCGCCGTTGCGAGCGGCAAGGGCGGCGTGGGCAAATCGACGGTCGCCGTAAATCTCGCGCTCGCTCTCGCACAGTCAGGCGCAAAGGTCGGGCTTCTCGATACGGACCTCTATGGCCCGAGCCTTCCGCTGATGCTCGGCGTCCACGAGCCGCTTCAGGCTACGCCTGAGGAGAGGCTTGTGCCGCTTGAGAAGTACGGAGTGAAGCTCGTATCGGTCGGCTTCATGCTTGATGAAGAGACGCCCCTTATCTGGCGCGGGCCGCTTGTCATGCAGCTCGTAAAGCAGTTCCTCGTGGGCGTCGAGTGGGGCGACCTCGACTACCTCGTCATCGACCTGCCGCCCGGCACAGGCGACGTGCAGCTCACCCTCGTGCAGACAATACCGCTCACGGGCGCGGTCATCGTAACAACGCCTCAGGACGTGGCGCTAATCGACGCGCGCAGAGCCATAAAGATGTTCAAGGAAGTGAAGGTGCCGGTCCTCGGCATAATCGAGAACATGAGCTTCTTTGTCTGCCCG
>CAZDUP010000097.1:4329-8372 GCA_964508625.1 uncultured Thermodesulfobacteriota bacterium | reverse complement strand
GCCCAAGGTCATGACAGCCATGGCCATCGTGGCCGGCCTCCTTCCAATAATGTGGAGCACCGGCACAGGAGCCGATGTCATGAAGAGGATAGCCGCGCCGATGGTCGGCGGCATGTTTTCGGCGGTCCTCTTGGAGCTTCTTGTTCTGCCGGTCATATACGCGCTATGGAAGGGTAGGGGCTTGAAGGAATAGATGTGAGTGGCATGCTTGCTTCGTAATAAAAGATATTACCGAGCGGGCGGGAATAGCTGATGGAGCGTATGGACGAGAAGCAAATCATTAGTTCATTGAGGACTCTTCATGACCTTTCCAAGACGATAGATTCGACTCTGGACATCGAGACTGTCATAAGGATCATACTTGAAAAGACCTCTTCCGTCATGGGCGAGTCCAGAGTGCTGCTCTTTCTCCTGGACAGAAAGAAAAGAGTCCTCACGGTCCGGAGTTTCATCGGTTTCAAGGGAGAAGACCTCCCGTTGAGAAGTTTTGGCAATGTCAGGTCATTCGAACACTGCCTCGTCAGGAAGGGCGCTGTCATAAACTTGAGGGAGGTCTTGCCGGGGGAAGAGTATTGGCGGGCCGTATCATTCATGCCCTTCCTTGCGGAAATGCTCTTTGCCCCTCTCGAAGTAAGGGGCGAGGGATACGGGCTGCTCGGCGTGGCTGGCAGTGGAAGGGAGCTTTCCGAGATAGAACTGGAAATGTTTTGCGCCATAGCGAGCCACGCTGGCGTGGCAATCGATAACACTCGGCTTTTCAACAGAATAAAGTCTGCTTTCGAGCATACCGCCGAGGCCCTTGCAGAGGCTATCAACAGCCGGGACCCTTATACCGGAGGGCATACCAGAAGGGTCGCGGAGTACTTAATGATGATAGCCCGCTGCATCGGGCTGGCTGAAATAGAAAAGGACGAATTGAAGCTCTCTGCCATACTCCACGATGTGGGAAAGATCGGTGTCGCCGACCCATTCTTAGAAAGAGCGGCACCCTCTCCAGTGAGGAGGAGCTTCTGATGAGGAGGCATCCTGAGATCGGCTCGAGGATCCTGGGCCATGTGGAAGAGATGAAAGGTGTGATACCCGGGGTACTCCATCACCACGAGTGGTTCGACGGAAGCGGATATCCTGGTGGGCTCAAGGGAGATGGGATACCGCTTCAGGCCAGGATAATAGCCGTAGTTGACGCCTTCGACGCGCTTACCACGGACAGGCCTTATAAGAAGGCGATAAATACGACGGCTGCGCTGGAGAAACTGGCGCGAAACTCGGGAACCCAGTTTGACCCACGTATGGTGGACGCGTTGTGCCGGAGCGTCCTGGGAGAGAGCCAGGTACGAAAGACCTAGCTTATTGTCCGTCCTATCTGGCATTTTTCTCAAAAACAGCTTAGAGTTAGAAAAAATAAATGAGAAATTGGCCTTCTCTGATGCCTACTTCCAAGCGCTACAAATGTGTGCAGCCCTTGATTCGAGAATCGTGCAATTTAAAAAACTATTGACGACTCCGATAAATAGGATATATTGAAAGCACATATATTAGGCGCTAAATGACCCGTATCAGTAAAATAATCGGCTATTTCCTCTTGATCATCTTCACCCTGCAGGTGACCGATATTACCTGCGCTGGAGATGATTTGACTTTGAAGACCCCTGGAATACAGGGCAGTGTACAAATCGTGGGGGCTGACTGTGATGACGGAAAGCGCGCCTATTCCCCTGGCGACATACTCGACGAATGCCATTGTCCTTGCCACCTTAGCTTTACGAATACCCCTTCAACTGAAGTAAGCTCTGCTCAAACGATCTCTACATCCATGTATGCTACAATAGATTTATCTCTCAAAAAGATATCCTCAGATATCTTTCAGCCACCCAAAATCCTTATCTAAAATCCCACTCTAATACACTGTGATAAGCCGTGTCCGGCCGGAAGGCTAGCGCATGCTTTATTACTGTTGTACTCCGTACTTGTACGGTTCAATTCCGCATTTCAAAACGCGTGGAGGCTTGTCCTTTGAAAGGATTTAGATTGTCCATTTCTGTTCTTTTTTTTCTTACGTTAATTCTGACGGCAGGTTTTGCGGCCGCAGAGGAAAAGAAAGCATTCACTATTGACGACCTGCTCCCCATGGCAGTTGAGGCGAATCCTACGGCTGCGGTCTTTAAGGCCAACCTTGACGCGAGCAGGGGAGAAGCCGTCTCGGCGTCTGCCTATCCCAATCCCGAAATCGAATTCGAGGTCGGCAGGGGAAAAGCAACGGATACAGGGGAATCCAAGGGCGAGTACTCCCTGGGTATAGGGCAGGCTATCGAGTGGCCTTCTAAAAGACACTTCAGAAGAGAGGCCGCCAGGGCATCCGTGGAAGCGACCCAGAGCGAACTGGACGATTTTCAGTTGCAGCTGCGGGCTGAGGTCAAAAAGGCTTTTTTCCAGCTTCTGAAGGATAAAAAGGTTCTGGAGACAGCCGCTGAGAATTCGAAGATAACCAGTGAGCTCCTCAAGACCGTAGAGCTCAAGGTAAAGGCAGGGGAAGCCCCTGAGTACGAGTTGATAAAGGCCAAGGTAGAAGCACTGAGGGCGGACAAGGAGTTGAAGCGGGCCGGTAATGTTATCAAAGTTTCAAAGGCCGTATTGAACGGTCTCCTTGGTAATTCCCTGAAGGGCGACTTCGATGTGGATGGAGTGTTTAAGACTCCTGAGAAGAAGTATGAGCTTCAGGCGCTTGTGTCATCAGCCCTGGAAAAACACCCGCTGGTCCTGAAGGCGAAAAGAGACGCCGAATCAAAGGGCTATTCGCTTGAAAGGGAGCGGGCCTCGGTCTTTCCTGACATTACCCTGAGAGGCTTTTTCAGCAAGGAGATTGACAAGGACTCTTACGGAGTCGGCCTGTCCGTCCCTATCCCTTTTTGGTATCAGAGGAGAGGAGAGATAGCAACGGCCTCTGCCGAGAAAACGAGGGCAGAAGCCGAAGTCTACAGGACGAAAGTGGAACTGGCAAGGTCCGTAACTGAAGAGTACCAGAATTACGCGACCGCCCTCGACCAGATCGAGGTTTTTGAGAAGGGGCTTTTGAAAGAGGCTGAGGAGGCTTTGAGGATAGCGGAGTTCTCATACAGGCAGGGAGAGTCCGGGCTTCTCGACTACCTTGACGCCCAGAGGGTGTACCGGTCGACCTTTATCGAATATTACAATTCTCTTTTCGAGCTCGAAGCAGCCATGGCTGCTCTTGAGAGGGTAGCAGGCGGCCTGCCGCAATAAAACGGATTGAAGCATGGAGGAGATTTCATGGTTTTGAGGAAAACTTTTGTTGTTCTGCTCGCTTTCATTTTTTTTGCCGGATGCGGAAATTCCGGTGAACCGTCCAAGGAAGCCGGGCACGGAGCCGACAAGCATGCTGAGGAAGAAGGCCATCATGAAGACGAGCATTCCGGCATCATAGCACTGAGCCCGGAAGCTGTTGAGCACGCCGGCATAAAAACGGAGGCGGTCTCCTTGAAGCCTGTCAATGTGGAGTATTCCTTTACCGGCAAGGTATCCGTGAACGAGACCATCCTTGCCCATGTCGGTCCGAGGATACCGGGAAGGGCGGTGGAGGTGTTTGCGAATCCTGGCGACTATGTAAAAAAAGGTCAGAGGCTCGCAATAATCGACAGCCCGGAGCTTGGAGAGGCTCAGAGCCAGTATCTCAAGGCAAAAACGGCCTTTGAGATAGCAGAGAAGTCATACGAGCGGGCAAAGATGGTCCTTGAGGGCAAGGTCATATCGACAGGGGAGTTCCAACGGCGTGAGGGGGAGTACCTTACTACGAAAGCTGAATTAAAGGCGGCGGATGACAAACTGCACCTCATAGGAATGTCGGAAAAAGAGATTTCCGCCATAGGCAAGGAGCATACCATTAACTCCAGTGTGGCCATATATTCGCCGATCGCCGGAGCAGTCATCGAGAGGCATCTCACGCTGGGCGAAGTGGTCGAGCCGGTAAAGCCTCTCTTTACAATCGCCGACCTTTCAAATCTCTGGGTCATCGCCGATGTCACTGAGAT
>CAZDUP010000097.1:0-4319 GCA_964508625.1 uncultured Thermodesulfobacteriota bacterium | reverse complement strand
CCCCAAGGTAAAAAAGGGGCAGGGTGCACTTGTCACGGTGTCGCCCTACCCTGAAAAGATTTTCAAGGGGAAGATCAGCTACATATCCGAGGTGATAGACCCCGAGACAAGGGGCGTCAAGGTCAGGGTCGAGGTTCAGAACGCAAAAGGCCTTCTTAAGCCCGAGATGTTCGCGACTGTCAAGATAACTACCTCTGAAAAGGAAAAGGTGCTCGCTGTGCCTGAAAGCGCCCTGCAGCGTGATGGAGATAAAACGGTCGTATTCGTGGCTAAAGACGAGCATGAGTTCGAAAAACGGACCGTGGAGGCTGGCCCCCGTCTCAATGGCATTCACAGGATACTTTCAGGTCTCCAGGAAGGTGAGACAGTGGTCGTGAAGGGGGCGTTCACCCTGAAATCAGAAGGGCAAAAGGGAGAGCTGGCTGAACACGAGCATTAACATGGGCAGCGCCCAAATCCGTAATGAAACCGGAGGACCGGTCTGATGATAGACAGGCTTATTGCCTTTGCCTTAAAACAGAGATTGTTGATAGTAATCGGGGTTCTTTTGCTGGTGGGGCTCGGCGTCTACGCCTTCAAAAAGCTGCCCATAGACGCGTTCCCCGACGTCACGAACGTGCAGGTCCAGATAATAACCGAGGCACCGGGTCGCTCCCCTGTCGAGGTGGAAAAACTTATCACCTATCCGATAGAGGTGCAGATGACCGGGCTCCCGAAGATGGAGGAGCTGAGGTCACTTTCGAAGTTCGGCCTGTCCATGGTGACGGTCGTATTCGAGGACGACGTTGACATCTATTTCGCAAGGCAGTTGATACTGGAGCGGCTCATCGAAGCGAAAGAGAAGCTGCCTGCCGGTGTCGAGCCCGCCATGGGCCCGGTCTCAACCGGTCTCGGAGAGATCTACCAATATACCCTCGAGAAGCCCGATGGTTCAGAGCTGGATACCACAGAGCTTATGGAATTAAGGAGCATCCAGGACTGGATCGTAAGGCCCATACTCAAGACTGTCCCCGGGGTCACGGACGTAAACGCCTTTGGGGGCCATGTAAAACAATACCAGGTGCTGATAGACCCTGACAGGCTGCGCAAGTACAACCTTACGCTCAAGGAGGTCTTCGAGGCGGTCGCTGAAAATAATTCCAACGCGGGCGGCGACATACTCGAACACTCCTCGGAGCGTTACATCATAAGGGGCGTCGGTCTTATCCAGTCCTTGCAGGACATCGAGGATATAGTCGTCAAGACCCATGGCGGAACGCCCGTTTTTGTAAAAGACGTCGCGAACATAACTTTCGGCCCTGAGACGAGGCACGGTGCGGTCGTGAAGGACGGCAAGGGCGAGGCCGTCGCAGGCATCGTGATGATGATAAAGGGCGGAAGCTCAAGAGAGGTCGTCGCCGGGGTCAAGGAAAGGGTCGAGGAGATTAATAAAAGCAATGTCCTGCCGGATGGCGTGAAGATAAAGCCTTTCTATGACAGGGCCGACCTGGTCGATAAGTGCCTCGAAACCGTGACCAGGGCGCTTGAGGAAGGCGCCATCCTGGTTATAATTATCCTTTATCTGTTTTTGAGGAACTTCAGGGGCGCTTTTGTGGTCGCTCTGACGCTTCCACTGGCTGTGCTCGCCACATTCATAGTCATGTGGAAGGTGGGGCTTACGGCCAACCTCATGTCTCTGGGCGGGCTTGCCATATCTCTCGGCATGATTGTAGATGCTGCGATCATCCAGGTCGAGAACGTCCAGAGACATCTATCCGAAGCTGACGCCTCCAAACACAGGCTTCATGTGATACTGGACTCGGTCCTCGAGGTAAGAAAGCCGTCCCTGTTCGGCGAGCTTATAATAGCAATAACCTTCATACCCATAATGACGCTTGAGGGGATGGAGGGAAAGATGTTCGCTCCCCTGGCGTTTACGGTAGCCATCGCGCTTTTTTCATCGCTCGTGCTCTCGGTATTCGTGATACCGGTGCTCTGTTCATTTTTCCTAAAGCCCGGAGAAGAAAAGGAGAGCTTCATAATCAGGTGGCTCAAGAGGCCCTATCTTCCAGCGCTGAAAAAGGCCATAGCGCACCCCAAGAAGGTCATCGCCTCGGCGTTTGCGCTCTTGGTTTTGAGCCTTGCGCTGTCGCCATTCCTCGGCACGGAGTTCATGCCGATACTTGACGAGGGTTCCCTTACCACGCAGGTCATAAGGCTCCCGAGTATCTCGCTTTCCGAATCGGTCGAGGTCGAAAACAAGGTCCAGCAGGCGCTTATGAAATTTCCGGAGGTCGAGACGGTCGTGTCGAAGATAGGGGCCGCGGAGATAGCGACCGACCCCATGGGGCCCAACATAAGCGACCCAATAATAGTGCTCAAGCCGAGAGATGAATGGACTACCGCCTCGACAAAGGAAGAGCTTGTAGAAAAGATAAGGGAAGAACTTGAAAAAATACCGGGCATGGGCCTCAACATCACCCAGCCTATAGCGCTCAAGGTCGATGAGCTCATATCGGGCGTCAAGTCACAGGTCGCAGTTAAGGTCTTCGGCGATGACATGGAAGTCCTCAAGGAAAAGGCCGACAGCATCGCTAAGGCCATGTCCACTGTCAAAGGGGTCACAGACCTGAGAGTCGAGCAGACGGCAGGCCAGCCGTATATCACCATCGACATAGACAGGCGCAAGATCGCAAGGTACGGCATCAACATAGCCGATGTCCAGGAGATCATCGAGACGGCTATCGGAGGCAAGGCGGCAACAGACGTCTTCGAGGGTGACAGGAGGTTTTCAGTCGTCATGCGCTTCCCCGAGAACAAAAGGAACTCCCTGGAGGCGATTGGAAATATCTTTGTAGAGGCATCGAACGGCGCAAATATCCCCCTCTCTACGGTCGCCAGGATCTACATGTCAGAGGGACCGGTACAGATAAGCAGGGAGAACTCGAAGCGTAGAATCGTCATCGAGTCGAATGTCGAGGGTAGGGACATAGGCGGGTTTGTGAAGGATGCTCAGGAAAAGATAGCCGCGTCCGTGCAAATGCCTTCCGGATACTACATAGCCTGGGGCGGCGCCTTTGAGAACCAGCAGAGGGCCATGAAGAGACTTTCGATAATCGTGCCTCTCACTATCGCGCTTATATTTCTCCTGCTGTTCTCAACCTTCAACTCATTGAAGTACGCGGCCCTTATAATCCTGAACCTACCCTTTGCGCTTATCGGGGGGATTTTCGGGCTGTTGATATCGGGCCAGTACCTGAGCGTTCCGGCCTCCGTCGGTTTCATCGCCCTTTTCGGGGTAGCCGTCTTGAACGGAGTGGTGCTCGTCTCCTACATAAACAAGCTGCGTGAGGAAGGGCTCGGACTCGAGGAGGCTATTATGACAGGGTGTGAAAGAAGGCTCAGGCCTGTCCTTATGACCGCGCTCGTGGCCATACTCGGCCTCATTCCGATGCTTTTCGCAACAGGGCCGGGCTCGGAGATACAGAAGCCGCTCGCAACGGTTGTCGTAGGAGGGCTTTTAACGTCAACAATTTTAACCCTCCTTGTGCTTCCCACCCTTTACAGGTGGTTTGAGGAGAAGAAAGTCGAGTTCTAAGGTCAGTATAGGCAACATGAAAGGGGGTGCGCGATGAAGGAAGTCAAGGCGATCATACAGCAGTTTAAGCTGTCTTCAGTAACCAGGGCTTTGCAGGAGATTCCTGGCTTTCCCGGCATGACTGTGTCGGATTGTAGAGGCTTTGGAAAAGAGAAAGGTAAGGAAGGCCCCCATCGGGTCGTAGAAGACCTGATCGATTACATCCCGAAGGTCAGGATTGAGATAATGATAAAAGACTCGATGGCTGATGTGGTCGTGGATACGATTGCGAAGGCCGCGCACACCGGCAATCCCGGGGACGGCAAGGTCTTTGTCTACGATATAGAAAAGGCTGTAAGAATAAAAACTTTCGAACATGGAGAGGAGGCTATATAACATGAAAAGGATTGTAGGTGCTTTAGGCGTTTTGGCTGTTGCCGCTGCATTTACCGGGTGCTACAAGCATGTCCCGGCGGAGGCCGTAACGCCGGTTGAGGTTAGGGAGGTTGCTTTGGATATGGAATCTCCGTCCCAGGGAGAAGCCGATCTCGTCGTCATAGCGCACGCAAAGAAGAGACTGACGGAAGAGCCGTATACCTTTACCATAGGAATAGATGGCAAGAAAATGCAGGAAACCGTAAAGGGCGTCAGGGAAACGGAATCTAATGTCCTTGCGGAAAGGGGAGAGGGGACCAATTATGCTATCGCAAAAAGGCTACGGCTTAAACCCGGAAAGTACGAGATCTCTTTAAGAGCAGAAGAC
>CAZDUP010000096.1:0-8388 GCA_964508625.1 uncultured Thermodesulfobacteriota bacterium | reverse complement strand
ACTCTCTTTCTCGACGAGATAGGCGAGATGAGCCAGGCCCTGCAGGTGAAGCTCCTGCGTCTGCTCCAGGAGAGGAGCTTCGAGCGCGTGGGCGGGAGCGAGACCATAAGGACGGACGTCCGCGTCATTGCAGCCACAAACAGGGAACTCTCCACCCTGACATCGAGGGGGGCGTTCAGGGAAGACCTCTTCTACAGGCTCAAGGTAATAACCATAGACGTGCCGCCGCTACGTGACCGCAAGGAGGACATCCCGCTCCTTGTGGCATACCTCCTGGCAAAGGCGAACAGGGAGCTGCATAAAAAGGTCACGAAGGTGCCTGCTGGCGTGATGGAAAGGCTCATCGATTACGATTGGCCGGGCAACGTGAGAGAGCTCGAGAACGTGATAACGCGCGGGGTCTTCCTCTCCAAGGGCGGAGTGCTCCTGGACATACAGACACTTGAGAGGACAGGGGATATGAAGGAGTGGTCGCCCGAGTCGTTGACTGTGATAGAGGCGCGCCATATAGCTTCAACGCTCGACCATGCGGGCTGGAACAGGTCAAGGGCTGCACGGCTCTTGGGAATTTCCATCCCGAGGCTGGAGAGGAAGATATTGAGGTACGGGCTTAAGCCAGGTTAGGGTAATGCTGAGGGTAGCAAGAATCATCTTTCATATTTGAGTTTCGTTTTGTACTTAGATGGACAAGGGCATAAGGCGGAAGGAGCCTATGGTGCATTCCGGTCACGGGTAACGGTCATTTTCCCTCTTCCCTTGACACGAGCGGCGGGATGAAGCTCTCCCTGTCCTGGAGTAGTTTTGAAAGGGATGCTGCTGTTACAGGCTCAAAGAGCCTCAGGCCAGAGGCCGCCTCCCGGCCGTCTATATCGCTCGACCAGACCACGAGCGCATTGCTCGCTATGCTGAGCCACTTGACGATAAGGTGTACCGTGTCTTCGGCCCTCAAAGGCGTGCCAATGTACCTTATCCTCACCCCGTGCTTTGATATGTCCGCGGTCTGCGTAAAGGGCCTGGGCCCTTCGGAACCGTCCTCAAATACCTTGCAGTCCTCGGCCCAGCAAAACCTCCGCTCTGCTCTCCTGTTCTCGTCAGGCCCCCTGTATTTCGCAAAAAAAGCGGAGAGGTTCGCGCCTGTGAGGGCCTCCACTTTTTTCAGGAGCTCCTTTATGTCGAAAGGCTTCAAGAGGTATTTTTCACTCTGCCTCGTTATGACCGCGCGGCTCTCGAAATCCGAGCACGAGTCCTCGGTCATGAAGAGAAACTTCTCCCTCATGTGCGCGTAGATCTTGAGGGTGTCGAGATAGAGGCCGAGCCCGTCCATGCCCTTCAATTTTATGTCCGTGATTACCAGGTCAAAGGAGGAGTCCTTGAGCTTGTGGTAGGCCTCTGTGCCGTTTGAGGCGAGCTCTACGCTGTAGCCAGCTCCGGTAAGCACCTCCCGGCAGAAACTACGCAGCTCCTCGTCGCTGTCCACGAACAGGATCCGCATCTTTCTCCTTTCATCCATAAAGGGCCTTTCCGAAGCTCTTTTCTACAGGGGATTGATTGGGGTGTGGCGGGCGCATGTAAACCGGATATTGACTGTGCGGGCAAATACCTTTTGACTTCCCCTCAATTAGACTTTAATACCGGCCCCTCTTTTGTCAACACGGCCTTTTCGGCGTTTTTAATGCGTGCCAGGGCCAGATCGTCCAGAAACGCCTTGACAAGGAAGAGTTTTATTTCATAAAATAAGTCGATTGAGTTAAAGGAACCCCGATTCGCTTTACGCTGTCCTCTTTCCAGGAGGACGGCCTCCGGCTGGTTCTCCCGCTTACCCCTTGGGGCCCATAGCTCAGTTGGAAGAGCCACCGGCTCATAACCGGTCGGTCCCTGGTTCGAGTCCAGGTGGGCCCACCAAATTCTTTCAGCCCTGGAGGCATTTTGATAGAGACCCTGAGAGTCCTTGAAGCGATACAGAGGATAGACCTCGAGATCAAGGCGATTGAGGACGAGGAAAAGGAGTTCATCGGAAACCTCGACGCTCTCTCAGCGGAGCTCATAAAAGAGAACGCGGCCATAGAGGCCCTTAGCCAGGAGGCTGCCGTACTGGCTGCCCAGATAAAGGAAGCCGAAGAGAAGATACGCGAGAGCGGCGAGAGGGTCTCAAAGGACGAAAAGAGGCTCAACTCCGTCAAGAACGACAGGGAGCTCAATGCGCTCACCAAAGAGATAAACGGCGCGAACAAGTCAAAGAAGCAGGGCGAGCAGGAGAAGAACCAGCTCGCCTCAAAGCTCTCTGAAAAAGAGGGGACCCTGTCCGCAAGAAAAGAGTCGGCAGGCAGCAAACAGGCTGACTTTGACAGGCTCTCTACCGAGCTCGTTGAAAAGAGGAACGGCTGGAAAGAGTTGGTAGATTCAAAGCAGAGGAGCAAGGAAGAGATCAAGGCAAAGGTCAGGCCGGACATACTGAAAAAGTACGAGATGATTCGATCCAGGAGAGGCGGCCTGGGGCTCGTGCTGGTCAAAGATGAAATATGCCAGGGCTGCTTTACCCACATTCCCCCGCAGGTCTACATAATGCTCAAGAAAGGGACTGAGGAACTCCAGTCCTGCCCCCACTGCCACCGTCTCCTCTACGTAGAGGCGCCGCGCGAGTTAGAGGCCGTCTGAAATGCCGTCCAGGGACTCTGACCTGGCCAGGAGATTTCTCAAAGAGCTTTCAAATTCGCTTGACGTGCGTTCCGCCATAAAAAAGCTCGGCATCACAGACGACGAGGCAAGGGCCATTTTGAAGGGCCTTGCCGGAGAGCCTGTCCAGGAGCCGCTTTTCAGGGCCGAAGTGCCGGGCCTTTTTGAGATAAGGGTGGACGGCGCTTCCAGAGGCAACCCCGGAGAGGCCGGGGCCGGCGCAGTCATTAGAGACCCGCAGGGCAATGTCGTCCGCGAACTGAGGAAGTATCTCGGCATTGTCACCAACAATGTCGCCGAGTACCAGGCGCTGGTGATGGCCCTCTCAGAGGCGCGGTCAATGGGCATACGCGACGTCGAGGTCTTTGCCGACTCGGAGCTCATGGTAAAGCAGCTCCACGGCGTCTATAAGGTCAAAAGCGAGGACTTGAGGCCCCTTTTCGAGAAGGCGGCATCGCTAATGAAGGCATTCAGGTCGTCGAAGATAGTGCACGTTTACAGGGAAGAGAACGCTGCCGCGGACAAGCTGGCCAATGAGGCCATTGAGCGGCGGGCGTAGGTTCTCAATCATATATAAGGATTGTAGCTGTCTCTTTTAGAGACAGCTAACCGGAGGGTGCCAGGCGGCCGCTGGCGAAAGTCAGAGGAAAGTCCGGACACCACAGGGCAGGGAGGTCGCTAACGGCGACCGGGGGCGACCCCAGGGACAGGGCCACAGAAAAGATACCGCCGCTTCCAAGCGGTAAGGGTGAAAAGGCGGGGTAAGAGCCCACCAGCCTGCCGGGCGACCGGCAGGGCTTGGCAACCCCCTCCCGGTGCAAGGCCAAATAGGTTCCGCTTCAAGGACTGCCCGTCCTTCATCCCCAAAGGAGGGCGGAACGGGTTGGCCGCTCGAGCCTGCTGGCAACAGCAGGCCTAGACGAATGGCCGCCGCCCGGCTCTGCCGGGCACAGGATCCGGCTTACGGCAGCCTCCGGTTTAAATTTTTTTCAAAGCATCGCCTGGCGCGCACGATTTCCTTTGCGCGCGCCTCAATGGAGCGGGCGCTGACCTCATGGCCGGGCCGCTTCGTCACCTTCACTGTGGGTCAGAGGATGTAAGACCGGTTCGGAAAAGATGGGGACAGACGGGCATCTCAGCCGCTTAAAGCCTGTATTCCTCCGGCGATTAGAGTTTTTTAATAAGTCTGCTCGCCGGCATTTAATCTTCCAGTCTTATGCTCTCCGTCATAAAGTCTCCCATTTTTCGCAAACGCATTCCGTGACGTCCGTCACCGGATTTTGCGGAACATCCTTTTAGAATGCGCTTTTTTCCTGAACCCGGCCTGGCGGCTGTCCAGCTCCTTTGGCATTCCGGGCTCCGGGCGAACAAGGCGCTTTAAACAACGAACGGCCGGGCGGACTCGCTTCCCGGCACAAGACTCCGAGTGAAAATAGGCATAAAGATAAAACTGGCCATAATACTCTCCACGCTTCTTTTCGCGGCCACATTTTCAATTGGAGCGATACTGGTCGTGCACCAGAGGGCGTCCCTCGAGGAGCAGCTCCGCTCAATGGCCGGGACCATAACGCACGAGTTCGCGAGCGACGCCAAGATTCCGTTCATGCAGAAGGACAGCCTGGCCATGAACCTCGCTGTCCAGAACATACTGAAGTACCCGGGCATACACGACGCCTACGTACTGAACCACAGCATGCAGGTAGAGGCGCACAGGGACCTTACCGAGGCAGGGACTGATTTCAAGGGCTTTGACGGCAGGCTCCTGGAGAACAGGCAGGACAGCGCGCCCTGGCTCATAAATGACGGCGGCGAGGGGCTCATAACTTTTGCCGCGCCCATAGTATTCCGCGGCACCACAGTGGGCTACACGGTCCTTTCCTTCTCAAAGAGCTTCATCCAGGAGCAGGTCAGGATCTCGATAAAGAAGGTCGCGGCGATCGGCATCCTGGCGGTCGCGGCCATGACGTTCATATCCATCCCGCTGGCCTCGGGCCTCTTGCGTCCGGTCTTCAGGCTCTTCAAGGGCACCAGGGAGATAGCGCTCGGCAACTTCGACTACCGCATCCCGGAGGGCGGCAAGGACGAGATGGGCGACCTCGTTAGGTCGTTCAACAAGATGGCCTCCGAGCTCAAGAAAAAAGAGGTCCTGAAAGGCGTATTCAACCGCTATGTCTGCCAGCACGTGGCAGATGAGATATTCAGCGACCCGGAGAGCATAAGGCTCGGCGGGGACAGGAGAGAGGTCACGGTATTCTTTGCCGACATCCGCGGCTTCACGTCCATATCCCGGAAGATGGCGCCTGAGGACATAGTCGAGATGCTGAACAGGTACTTTACCGTGGTCACGGACATAGTCTTCCGCTTCGAGGGCACCATAGACAAGTTCATCGGAGACGCGGTGATGAGCGTCTTCGGCTCGCCCATAAAAAGCCCGGAGCACCTCGAGAGCGGCGTCAAGGCGGCGATGGCTATTAAGCTAGGGGTAGAGGAGCTCAACAGGCTCCGCGCGGTGCAGAACGAATCGGCCCTGCACATGGGCATCGGCCTCGATTCCGGAGAGGTCATAGTAGGCAACATGGGCTCGAGCGTGAGGATGGAATATACGGCCGTTGGCGACCCGGTCAATACGGCATCGCGCCTTACAGACCTCGCCAGGGGCGGCGACATACTCGTAAGCGAGTTCATCTACAAGGCCATAGCTCGTAACGTCGTGGCAGAAGAGATAAAGGCTGTGTCGATAAAGGGCTTCGAGAAGCCGGTTACGCTCTACAATATAAGGGGCTTGAGCGCAGATTGGAGCGCCGAGGTGGAGCAGGTCGTGCGCCTGGCCTTTGAAGAATTGGGGAGGGAAGGCCTTGTCCTTTAGGATATTCCTCATAGCCGTTGCCGTTCTCGCCTCCGGCTGCATGCATATGTCCTCGCGTTACATGAAGGGGAGCGAGTACGACAGGGCCCTCATGATGTACGAGAGCGGCAGGCTCGTAGATGCGAGGGAGAAAGCAAGGTCCATACCAAAGGACGACCCGAACTACAGGGCCGCGAGAAAGCTCCTCGAGGACATAAGCTCCATCTCGATGCAGCTCTCCAGAAGGCACCTTGAGATGGCCGAGGACTACGAGAGGGCGGGAATTCCGTCAAGGGCCATCGCCGAATACGGCGAGGCCTTGAGGTTCAACCCGTCGAGCATACTCGCGCGGCAGAGGATAGATGTCCTCTCCGATGCCATGCGCTCAGGGGAGGCGCCAGAGCCTCCTGAGAAGAAGACCCAGGCCCCGCCCCCCCCCGAGGAGAGCGGGGAGGTCGCCCCCGGGGGCCTTGCGAACCTGCATTACCTCAAAGGCAAGGTCTATCTCGAATCAAGGGCCTATGCCAGGGCCATAGAGGAGTTCACGCTGGCAGTGAGGATAGTCCCATCATACATGAACGCGAAAGAGCTCCTGGAGCGCTCAAAGACTGAGCGCGACAAGGCAGTTGACAAGCACTTGAAGAAAGGCATAGCCCACTTCCAGAGCGAGGAGATGGAGCTTGCCATAAAGGAATGGGATATGGTCCTCGAGCTCGACCCCTCCAACAGGGTCGCCGCAGATTACAAGAACAGGGCCGAGGTCATAATGGAGAGGCTCCAGAGGATAAGGGAGAACCAGGCCACCAGCGACAGGCCTCTTTAGAGGCGCTCCAACAAACCGCGATTGATTTTCTCGCCAGCTTTGTCTATCTTTACAGCCATGCGCCTTTTCAGTCTCGTTGCGCTTCTCGTCTTTCTCGCCGGGTGCGCCACACCATTAAAGCCCAGGCCTGCCCTGTCTATTGCGCAGAGCGCAAGGCTTGGGAACGTATGCGTTGTAATTCCTGAAATGTCACCGGCGCCGTCCATTAACAGGCCATTTTCTAAGTTCAGCGGCGGAGCAGTCGGAGCAGTAGGCGGCTTTACCGGCGGCGCGGTGGCAGGCGCCGCAGCGAGCATTCCAGCGCCTCCGCTTGCAATCCTCCTGGTGCCTTTGAGCGCGCTGGCGGGCGGCACCGCTGGCCTTGTAACAGGCATTGCCACGGGCGTGCCCGGCGGCGAGCTGAAGCAAGCCGATATTGCAATCACACAGGAGTTCTCATCTGTTAACGCGGACGACGAACTCGAGAAAGGCATCCTCGAAAGGGCCACTCAAAACGGGCGCGCTATCCCTTCATTCAGAGGGGCTGTGGACTATAAGGAGCTTGCGGCGAAAGGGACCGATACGATAATCGAATTGAGCGTTGTCGAATGGGGGCTCAAGGGCGACTCGGCCTTCAACCCGCCCACGTCGTTTGTCATGAAGGTGAAGGCAAGGGCAACAAGCACCGCTGATGGCGCTGTCATACTCGAGGATGCCTTTGACTGCGAGAGCCTGGAGCGCCCGTTCGTATACTGGGCATCAGACGGAGCGAAGCCGGTATATGAAGAGGCGCGCAACTGCTCGGAGGCAATAGGCAGGAATATGGCAAGGGCGCTCTTCCCGACAGCCCAATGAAAGACTTTATCTGGGGACAGGGACTATGAAGCCCATTACGGCGGCTGCCCTGTTCAGGGCCGCCCTGTTGGTAAGGTCGTCGGGAATGGTGTTGTCATGGACCATCAGGGCCTTTTCCATTCGGGCGGGGGCTTTAGAGAGACTTGAGGCCGGGGCCGAATTCATTTCATCTGTTATCGTGACGCGGAGCACGACAGGGTCTTTGAGGAACCCTCCTGATCTTATCTCTATCCTGAGCGTGCCGAGATAGTGCGCTCCAGCGCCGCTATCCGCGATGAAGCCTGCCTTGGGTTTCAAAAACGTGAAGGCCCCGAACTGTATCTCGGGCATGACATAGCTCCCGGCAGGCACCCGCCACAGAAAACTTCCATCCTTCTTTGTCCCCCTCCAGGAGTATTTGCCTGACTCCGCGTGGAAGAGCGTGGGGCTCGGTCTCCTTATCAAGCCGTAGGGCGTCGTTTCCTTTCCATCCTCGGTCACGATTATCTTTCCGTGTATGATAGCCTCGCCCTTTTTGGGAGAGGCCTCTGGACGAGCCTCCCATATCTGGAAAAAGGTGCAGCCCTGCAATAATAGCACCAGGAAGGCCGCTCCGGCAAATGTCCCCCACTTTCCTGGCTGAACTATTTTTTTTCATGCCATAGCCCCGGAACCTTCCCTGAAATGTTATTTCATGGGCTCACACAACTACTAATAGCATATCTTGTTGGCAAGTTCCACAATATGTTGAAGGTGGCATATTTTTTCAGTATTTCTAATGATTTAACGCCTAATTTCCCTTGACAAAGAAATCGACGGGGAATATAGTTGACCCATTGTGTGGTATATAGTGGTATAAAGTGGTATAAATAGGCCCTGAAGTGGAACAAAAGGGCAGCATTTCCTCAATTTTCAGGACCGCCCAAGGGCGCGGAAAAACGTATGTTCAAGGGCAGATACGAGCATTTAATAGACGCAAAGGGCAGGCTCAGCATCCCCTCGCGCTTCAGGGAGACCCTGAGCGAGAGGTATGACTCGCGCCTTGTCGTCACCACGTATGAGAGCTGCCTAATAGCCTATCCGCTCGCCGAATGGCAGAAGCTCGAAGAAAAGATCTCCCTCCTTCCCGAGTTCAAAAAGGACACAAGGGCGTTCCTCAGGTTCTTCTATTCGAGCGCCACTGACTGCGCCATAGACAAGCTCGGCAGGATACTCCTGCCGCAGACGCTCCGCG
>CAZDUP010000095.1:0-8408 GCA_964508625.1 uncultured Thermodesulfobacteriota bacterium | reverse complement strand
GGCCTCGGCGATCTCTTTGCCAAGATAGCGGCCCTTCCCGCTGACAAGAAGGCTGCCGTGGAGGCGGACATACAGGCTGCTTACAAGAACGGCCCCGAGATGGCGATGGTCAACTCGGACAAGGGCATCACCAACCTGCACGTGCCGAGCGACATCATCATTGACGCCTCCATGCCTGCCATGATCCGCGAGAGCGGCAAGATGTGGGGCCCGGACGGCAAGCTCCACGACAACAAGGCTGTCATACCGGACAGGTGCTACGCCGGCGTCTACCAGGTCGTCATAGAGGACTGCAAGAAGAACGGCGCCTATGACCCCAGGACGATGGGCAGCGTCCCCAACGTGGGCCTCATGGCCCAGAAGGCAGAGGAGTACGGCTCGCACGACAAGACCTTCCAGGCGCCTGGCAACGGCGTCATCCGCGTTGTAGATGCCTCCGGCAAGACGATCCTCGAGCAGAAGGTCGAGGAGGGCGATATCTTCCGCTCCTGCCAGACAAAGGACGCTCCCATCCAGGACTGGGTGAAGCTCGCTGTGACCAGGGCAAAGGCAACAGGCTCACCGGCTGTATTCTGGCTCGACAAGAACAGGGGCCACGACGCAGAGATAATAAAGAAGGTCGAGAAGTACCTTAAGGACCACGACACCAAGGGCCTCGATATCAGGATAATGGCCCCTGAGGATGCCACCCGCTTCTCGCTCGAGCGCATCAGGAAGGGCCAGGACACCATATCCGTCACCGGAAACGTGCTGCGTGACTACCTCACCGACCTCTTCCCCATACTCGAGCTCGGCACCAGCGCAAAGATGCTCTCGATAGTCCCGCTCATGAACGGCGGCGGGCTCTTCGAGACCGGCGCGGGCGGCTCTGCCCCGAAGCACGTCCAGCAGTTCGTGGAGGAAGGCTACCTCAGGTGGGATTCCCTCGGCGAGTTCCTCGCGCTCGGCGTCTCTCTCGAACACCTGGCCGTAACACAGGGCAACAAGAGGGCGCAGGTACTTGCGGACACCCTGGACATCGCCAACGGCAAGATACTCGATTTCAACAGGTCTCCCGCGAGGAAGGTCGGCGAGCTCGACAACCGCGGCAGCCACTTCTATCTCGCGATGTACTGGGCGCAGGCCCTTGCAGAGCAGGCGAAGGACAAGGAACTGAAAGAGCTCTTCTCCAGGCCCGCCAGGGAGCTTGCCGAGAACGAGGCGAAGATAAACGCAGAGCTCATAGCCGCGCAGGGCAAGCCCCAGGACATAGGCGGCTACTACCGCCCGGTATTCGAGAAGGCCTCGAAGGCCATGCGCCCGAGCCAGACCCTCAACGCGATAATAGATTCCATCGCGGCAAAGGCAAAGGTCTGAACGAAAGACAGGTTTGACGGCAGCACATCAATGCCGGGCGCCGGGGCATCTGCCCCCGGCTCCCGGAGCAAAACGATAATCGACGACGGAGGTTTTGTATGCAGCTCACGGGCCTTTACCAGGGCCATAAGCTCTTGAAGAGGGTCGAATACCCGCACGCCGAGGTCCTCGGGCCGGAAGCGAGCGTGGACGAGATAAAAGACCTCATCAAGAAGTGCGGCCAGGTTTTCATAAAGCCGATATTCAAGGGCGGCGTTGGCAAGAAGGGCAAGTCCGGCCTCATCGGAAGGGCCAAGGACATAGGCACCGCGCTGAAGGAGAAGGAGAGGCTCTACTTCATCGAGCATACCTTCGGCAACTCGTCTGCCAAGGCAGACGGCGTCACCTTCGAGGGCGGGGTCCCTGCCGAGCACGAGGTCTACTTCTCGATAACAGACTCTACCCTCTACCGCGCGCCCATGATGACCATAACCCATCACGGCGGAATGGACATCGAGGAGCTGCCCAAGGACAAGATACGGGAGATACCCTTTGACCCCCTGACTGGCCTGAAGAGCTTTCATATATCCAACGCCCTTACCGAGCTCGGTGCGCCCGGCGAGATAATAAGCCCGCTTGTGCAGAACCTGCCGAAGCTCTGGACGCTTTACAGCAACTACGGCATGAGCACCCTTGAGCTCAATCCCATCAGGATGATGCCTGACGGCAAGGGCAGGCTCTCTCCGGTGGCCTGCGACTTCAAGTGCTCCTTCGATATCGACAACCCGGCCTGGAAGAGGCTCGACCTCCCGGCCCATCTCTTTGCCTCGGACTATTCGGAATTCGAGCAGGAGATAAACCAGCTCCGCACCTACCAGGGGCAGAGCGACGTCTTCGTCATAAACCCCAAGGGCACCATCACTGCCCCGACGTTCGGCGGCGGAGCGAACGCGCTCGTGACAGAGCTTTTGGGCGAGAGGGCGACCATATCCTCTGACTTCGGCGGCAACCCGCCCTATGAGAAGATGTTCCAGATATCCAGGATAGTCTTCAAGTACTGGCTCAGGCAGTCCAACGTGCTCTTCATCATAGGCGGCAAGGCCAACAACACCGACATATACGAGACATTCAGGGCAATGGCAGATGCGCTCCGCGATAACTTCGTGAAGAACGGCCCCACGCCCCTTTATGTCGTCATCGGCAGGGGCGGCCCGAACCTCATCCGCGGCATGGCCTACATGAGGGACACGCTCGAGAACCTCAAGCTCCCATACAGGATCTTCGGCCATGACAGCGCCATGAGCGAGGTCGTCAACTACGCCCTCAACGTGGACAAGTGGATGGAGAAGGAGGGCAGGGCGCTTGTCTCAAAGAGCCTAGGCCTTTCCACTGAGAAGGCAGGCGCGCCCAAGGCAGCGTTTGCCGGGGTATAGGCTATGCAGTAGTTTTCTTCAGCAGCCTGCAATAAATACAAAAATTCAGGGTGGACATTATGCACAAGCAGGGCCTAAAGGAATTCCCCTACTACGTAGGAATAAACTCTCTCGCGGAGATAGCCACGCGCGAAGACCGCGTCTGCGTACTTAACATCCTCGGCAACGAAAGCCGCACCGTCACTCCGGTGAGCCACATATACTCAGGCGGCAACGTAGTATTCGGGACCATGCCGGGCAGGTCAGGACAGTCACTCGAGACAAAGGCCGGGAACATACCGGTATTCAACTCGGTCAAGGAGGGGTTGAAGGCCGGGCTCAACTTCAACACCGCCGTCATCTACCTGCCGCCCTCGGGCGTCAAGGACGGTGTGGCCGAGGTCGTGAAGCACAACCCCGGCCTCAAGAAGGTCATAATCCTCACAGAGAAGGTCTCTGTCTACGACGCACGCATCATAAGGGCCATGTGCCAGACCAACGGCGTTGACGTCTTCGGCGGAAACTGCCTGGGTGTTGCCGACGCATGGAACCAGGTGAGGATAGGCGGAGCGCTCGGCGGAAATAAGCCCGAGGAATCGCTCGTAAAGGGCTCTGTGGCCATATTCTCCAACTCCGGCAACTTCACCACAACCATAGCCGTATATCTCCTCACAAAGGGATGGGGCACTACGACCTCCATATCGAGCGGCAAGGACGTATACATCCATTACGCCCCTCGTGAGTTCTTCCACGCATTGAAGAACGACGACAGGTCAAAGGCCGCCGTCATCTACACCGAGCCGGGCGGGTACTACGAGCACGGACTCGACATAACAAAGCCCACGGTCGCCTGCGTGGTCGGCCGCTGGAAGGCGCGCCTCACAAAGGCATGCGGACACGCCGGAAGCCTCGCTGGCTCAGGCGACGACGCGATGGCAAAGGAGAAGTGGTACATGGACTACTTCGGCGTCAAGGGCATATACACGCCCCAGACCCCGGTAGTCTCGAAGAAGGGCGCTGTCGTGACAAACATCGCCTACATACCAGAGGCCCTCTCCAAGGTAATGGAATTGAACGGCGTGAAGCCAGACTTCGAGCCAATGGGCGACCTCTCGCTCAAGTGCTGGTTCGGCTCCAACGCCTCTGTCCAGGTCCCCAGGGAGCTCGACTTCCAGCCCGTGAAGGCGGTCGCTCCGTATGACGAGCAGATAGAGCATATAAACAAGCAGATAGGCGCGCAGTTCCCCAGGCAGGCCATGAAGGACGCCTCGGGCGTATCGATGATGGACCCGAACACCCAGGTGACGAAGGTCAACAACGTCTCGATACTCGACAGCTCCAAGCGCTCGCTCGAGGAGAACCTCGTATTCTCGCTCATCAAGAACTATCCCGACGAGCATGGCAGGAAGCTCGCGAACGCGGCCTTCAACGCCTATCTGAACCACTTTGAGGATCCGGCCCTTCTCGCGGCTGACGCGGCGAGGGAGGCCGAGAGCTCTCCCAATAGCGTGCTCTCATCCTCCATATCCATAATAGGCAAGGGCAGGGTACGGTCCGCGCTCGATGCCTCCAGCCTCCTGCTGGAGACCTTTCAGACCTCGGGCCTGAAGGGCGCCTATGACAAGTTCGACTATTCAAAGCTGCTGAAAGACCTCTCCGCTGACGCGAAGAAGTCGCTTACGGCAGACAAGGGCGACGCTCTGGCAAAGTCCCTCTTGAAGAGCGTGGACGGGATAGGCAAAAAGTCCGTCTTCATCGAGTTCGTGAAAGAGGCCGCAAAGGGCAGCCCGTCAAGCGACGCGCTCCTCGCGGCGATATGGATGACCCTGGGCTGGGAGCCGCTCATCAAGAGGAACATCTCCAAGATAACGATTGCCGCGCTCCCGTGGTATTCAAGGATATTCTCATCCTTCGTCGGTACATCCGTGGCCGCGGCCAAGCACAAGAAAGACAGCTTCTGCGGCGTTAAGACCGCTGAGCTCATCGAGGACTGGTCGTTCACAGACGCCGCCTTCCTCGCGCTCATCGGCAGGAAGCCTACCGAGAGCGAGAGGTTCGAGTTCTCGATGCTCTTAGGGCTAATCATCTCCAACGGCCCCGGCACCATCTCTGCGCAGGGATCAAAGGGCGCGGTAAGCTCGGACGGCCCGGAGGACCCGGCAAGAGTGCAGATAAACAAGGCCTTCGTCGGTTTCCTCACGCATACGGGCTTTGCCCACGGCGGAAACGGCTTTGAGGCCATCGCGTTCCTCATAGAGAGGTTCAAGGGCAAGGGCCTCAAGGACCCGTCGAGCAAGAAGCACGGCATCGACCTCAAGGCCATTGCCGACGAGTACTCGAAGGGATACGCCAGGTACAAGTCAGACCAGAAGGCGCTCGGAAATATCGAGTACCTCAAGATCCCCTGCGTCAACCACCCGGTCTTCAAGGGCAAGGACGTTAACTACGACCCGAGGGAGCGCTTCGTCAATTCGCTCTTCGAGGAGAAGGGTATATACAACGTCTTCTTCGACTTCTACCACAACCTCGTAAAGTCGCTCTTCGACTGGAAGGTCTCGAAGAACGTCTACTGCGTCAATATCGACGCGGTCATAGCGGTCATCCTCCTGAAGATAGTCTGGGATGCCTTCAACTCCGGCAAGATGTCTGACAGGGAGGTAGAGAGCGCCGCGTTCACGACCTTCCTCTTCGGCAGGATGATAGGCTGCGCAGCCGAGATAGACGACCACATCAACAGGGGCCGCAACATGGACACAAGGACAGCGGCCTCAAAGTGTTCGTATGTAGGCTAGTAGTTCTGAAAACTAAAAAGGCCGGGCATCTTGCCCGGCCTTTTTTTATTTCCTCGAGCCGTTTTCCCCGGCCTCTGCCTGCCTGCCCTTTGCGGCCAGCCGCTCGAGGACATGGCGCGTGATGCCGAGCGCGAGCTCATGCTCCTCCATGAAGACCTTTCCGGCCTGCTCCTTTCTCAGGAGATCGGCTTCCTCGTCGCTGTGGGTGCGAACTATGGTCTCTGTGTCAGGCTTGAGCGTGCGCGTGGTCTCGAGCATCTTGCGCGCCCGGAAGGTGTCGGATACGGCGACTATAAGTATGCCTGCCCTCGCTATGTGCGCCTGGATGAGGACAGCCGGGTCCGCGGCGTCGCCGAATACGGCCGGTATGCCGCGCTCCCTCAGATGCTCGACTATATCGCGGTTCTGCTCGGCAACGACCACATGTATTCCTCTGGCTATGAGAGAGTCGGTTATGCGTCTGCCTACCTGGCCGTAGCCCACGACAACGACATGGCCTGTCAAGACCGATTCGTCGAATGACCTCGGCAGTTCGGAGAGGGGGTCTCCGGCCCGCTCCATCGCGCGTGCGAGTTTGGATCTTGCCCGGACCCACTTCTGGACAGGCTCAATTGAGGCGAAGATGAACGGGTTGAGGGCGATGGATATGAGTGAGCCGGCCAGAATGAGGCCATAGGCGTCAGCGGAGAGTATCTTCAGAGATACGCTGAGCCCCGCGAGTATGAACGAGAACTCGCCTATCTGTGCGAGCGAAGCAGATACCGTGAGCGCGGTATTTAATGGATAGCGGAAGGCTATCACGATGAAAAAGGCCGCAAGTGACTTGCCCGCGATTATTATCAGGACAACCGTCAGGACGCGGAGCGGCTCGTCCAGTATAATAGACGGCTCAAAGAGCATGCCGACTGAGACGAAGAAGAGCACCGAGAAGGCGTCCCTGAAGGGAAGCGACTCCTGCGCAGCCCTGTGGCTCAAGGTCGATTCCCTCATGACCATTCCGGCGAAGAAAGCGCCGAGCGCGAACGATACGCCGAAGAGGGCGGCAGAGGCATAGGCTATGCCTACGGCGGAGGCTATTACGCACAGAGTGAAGAGTTCCCGCGAGCCTGTGCGCCCTACCTGCCAGAGCAGCCATGGAAAGACCCTGCGTCCCACAACGAGCATTATGAATACGAAGAGAGCGACTCTCGCAAGCGTAAGCGAGAGCGCGTAGATGATATCCAGAAAGCCGGTAGCGGCTGCCGTGGAGTTGCCTGTGACTGCAAGCCAGCCCGCGATCGCGGGCAGCAGGACGAGCGCTACCACCATTGCAAGGTCTTCCACCACCAGCCAGCCTACTGCTATCCGGCCGTTTATGGTGTCGAGTATGCCGCGGTTCTCAAGGGCCTTGAGGAGCACAACCGTGCTGGCTACCGAGAGGGCCAGGCCGAAGACGAGGCCCTGGCCAAGGTCCCAGCCCCATAACATGGTCACAGCCGCGCTGAGGAGAGTCGCTACCGCTATCTGGGCTACTGCCCCGGGCAGTGCTATCCTTCTAACGGACAGGAGGTCGTCGAGCGAAAGGTGCAGCCCTATGCCGAACATCAGGAGCATCACTCCTATTTCCGCGAGCTGGCGCGATAGCTCCATGTCTGCGACAAAGCCCGGCGTCGCAGGCCCGAGCAATATGCCCGCAAGCAGGTAGCCGACAAGGGGCGGCAGATTGAGGCGCGCGGCTATGAAACCGAGTATCAGGGCAGTGCCCAGGGCCGCTGAAATGGTCGTAATAAGCTCAACGCCGTGCATCAGGGTCTTCTCCCTATTGTGATTGACTTGCCGCGCCGCATTTTACAATGCCATGTCCGGCGTGTCCAGCAGCTTGGCCGCCCACTAATGATACTACAAAATAACGCGGTATAGAGTTGGTATCAGGGCTGGAATGTCTTTTAGATGAAAGCTCCTCAGAGAGGCTGGTTTCAAGTCTTGAGGCAGTAGAGCATACAGGTCATTCCCGGAATAGGGAAAAAGATGCGCGTCTAATAGCCCATCTGGTCAAGCCTTTGCCTCTTGCCTTTCAAGCCCCTCAGGGCCTTTTCATTGAGCCACTCTGCGGCCTCTGCAAGGCCGAGGGCCGCTGCCTTGGATGCCTGCGTCGTGTAGGCATCGTAATAATAGGGCGACGACGGCTTTCTGTCAGGGCACATGACGGCAGAGAGGAGAAGAGGCGCAGGACAGGCGAGCCTTATGCGTATCTCTTCCGGCAGAGTGCCTGGCAGAGGCGGCTTGAAGGCCGGATATGACGCAAGCCAGGGCGGCTCAGTCATTGGCCTGCCCTTAAGGCGTGACTTCAGGACCCAGTAATGGCCTGAGAGCACGTTGAAGGCAGGCAATTCAGTGGTCACGACATAGGGCGGCGGCTGAAGCCTTCCGTTCCTTTCAAGGTAGTCCCTCCTGGGACGGACGCTTTCAAGAGAGATATCGCGCGTCGATTCCATCACCAGGTAGTTGTAGGCCGAGGGGTCAACGACCACACCGAGCGAATTAACTACAAAACCGGCGGCGATAAGAAGGGCGCAAGCAACCTTTGCGGCAAAGTCGTCCAGCAGCGCTGCCACAGGCGAAACAACGAGCGGGACTAGCGGCAGAAGGAACCTCGGCCCCCAGGTGTCGGCGCCTTCCCATGCCCACCATGCCGAGTAGAGGAGCAGGTTGGCAATGAAAAGGGAGGCGATGAGAATGGCCTCGGGCCGCCTGGTCCTTGAGAGCCGCCATAATCCCAATGGAAAGAGGATGGAGATGGGCGCGTATATGATGATGCCCTTGCCTGGATTTAACATGAAGTCCTTGAGCCCGTCCAGAACCGGGTTCACGAACATCGCTGCCTCACTGC
>CAZDUP010000094.1:0-8411 GCA_964508625.1 uncultured Thermodesulfobacteriota bacterium | reverse complement strand
CTATATCTTTCCATTTGACGAGCCTCAAGACGAAAAGCGAGACCACTGATATGAGGGCCACTGCCGCGAGGCCGAACTTCTCTCCCATGAGCATCCAGCCCAGTATGGTCACAAGGAGGACCGCACCGACGGCATATTCCGAGTAGCTTATCTTGCCCAGGGTCTTGAGCCTCTTCTTGATGACGCCCTGCGCGCTCTCGACCTTTTCTATGTCAACGGGGAAGAACCAGTTCAAGAGCACGTAGCCCGTCACGAGCAGGATGAGCACGAGCGGAAGGACTGCCACGGAATATTCGAGAAAGCCTATCTGCGCGCCGGTCATCTCCCTCAGTATGCCGACCGCGAGCGGCACCCTTGCGCCTCCGAGGAAGGTCGCCACGCCGCCAATGACGCAGCCCCAGGCGAGAGCGAAGAAGAGTAGCCTGCCGTAGTTGGACTTGCCGGGCTTCAATCCCAGGCTCTTCGATATCTCGAGCACCAGGGGGAAGAGCATGGCTGCGACCGCGTGCTCGGACATCACGAAGGAAAGCCCGGCTGCCAGCAGGAATATGGTAACAAGAAGACGCTTTGGCGAGCTACCGAACCTGTCCATCATGTAAAGGGCAAGCCTGTTGGAGATGCCAGAGTGCATGACCGCACCCGCGAGGATGAATGCGCCGAGGATGAAAAAGACCGCCTCGTTGCCGAATAGCGAATATGTCTCCTTTGTCGTGAGCACACTGAGGAGCGGCACGAGCACAATGGCGAGTATGCCGGTTATCGCAAGGGGTATGACGTTGGTTATCCAGAGCACCAGGCAGAGCATGAATACTGCTATGGCGTTCTGGCCGGCCGGGGTAAGGCCCTCCGGGGTGGGCATCTGGACGACAAGGAAGAATATCAGGCCGAGGACGGCAAAGAATACCGGCCTTACGGCCTTGAGCGCCAGGATGAGCCATATGGGCCGGGTATCTATTTCAACAGCCAAAACATACTCCTAAAATCAGTGCTCGGAATTATTATCCGGATCTTTGTCGACAACCCTGAGTTTTCTTCTAAGTGACGACAACCCCCAGGCCGTCTTCATGCCGAGCTTCGATTTATAGAAGCTCTCCATGAGGCCGCCCTTTGACTCGTCCACAAGGCCCCTAATCTCAGCAGGGGTCGTTACCATGCTGAGATCCCGCACCCAGTTGAGGTTCACCTTTCTTTTCGTGACCGCCTTGTAAAGGTGCTTGTAGACCGGGATTATTATCTCGGTCGTAAGGGGCGAGATGCTAAGGTCCTTTTCTGACGAGGGCCTGTATATGGGCAGCACCGGCACAACGCCCATCTCAGTCAAACAGTCTATGCCCATGCAGGTCGAGCCCGGCGGCTCGAGCCCCACGATGAGGTGCGAGGCCACTGTCCCGTTCGGGAATATCCTGGCAGCGTACTCCAGGGCCTCGAGGTATCTCTTCCGCCCTATCTGCGCAGCCCTTCCAGGGCATATTATCTCGAAGAGCTCCTTGTCGAATATCTCGAGGTTATAGAGCACCGAGTCTGCGCCGAGCGCGTAGGTCTCGTCTATCCAGCGGTTGTCCTTTGGAGGAAGGGCCTCGACCGCCACGAGGCAATTGAAGTTCTTTTTTATCGCGCTTATATAGGGCCGGAGAAACTCTATTCCGCCGTCATCGCCCGGGCTGAAACCTATCGAGAGGTATATGATCTTGGAGGCCTGTTCCTTGAGTACTGCCTCTACCGTCTCCATCACCTCATCGACCGAGTATACTCGTTCCGACGCGCCTTCGACGTTGAAGTTGCCCGCGCAGTACTTGCATTCTATGCTCCTGTTGAAGAAATCGCATCTCTTCGAGGGCGTGACCACCGTATAGCTGCCGTGCACCATTGCTATTTCATGGAACGGGACGCCTGTGGATGTGGACTTTCCGTAGAAGGCGGGCCTCTCGACGAGCTTTACCGGGACCTCTCCCTTGCCGTCGGTTATGAAGTATTTCTCTCCCCTTCTCTTTATGAGGTAAGGCGAGCCCTTTGTGTACGTCTCCCTGCAGGGGATGTTCACGAGGGTCTCCTGCGGAAGGAGGATATCGACGCCTGAGGAGCCGCACGCCCACGCCTTGACGACCGGGTCTTCCATGCGGATGCCCCGGAGCATCAGGTCTATCTTGAGAGACGCCGGGTTGTCGAGGTACTTGCCCATTGCTTGAGACACACCCCTGCCGTGAGATTACGGCCTGTGGAGCAATAGAAACACTTGATATGGCGAATGCCTTAAACGGCCTCGGGTGAGCCGCTTACTTTTCGCAAACAGCCGGCCCCCTGAACTCGCACGCCTGTTCCTCGTACTGCTTGAGCTCGGTTATGGACGGTTTCGGCCCGCAGAGCGCGCACTCAGGGTCCTTCATGACCTTAACCTTCCTGAAGGTCATCTTCAACGCGTCGAATATCATGAGATGCCCCTGGAGCACGTCCCCTATGCCGAGAAGGAGCTTGACCGTCTCCACGGCCTGAAGAACGCCTATGACGCCTGCAAGCGCGCCAAGGACGCCGGCCTCCTGACAGCTCGGGACCAGGCCTTTAGGCGGCGGCTCAGGATATAGGCACCTGTAGCAGGGAAAGCCGCCATGCGGGTTGAAGACCGCGACCTGGCCGTCGAACCTGAACATGGAGCCTGAGACAAGCGGCTTTCTCTCGAAGAAGGCCGCGTCATTCATGAGGAACCTTGTCGGGAAGTTGTCAGAGCCGTCGAGGACGACATCGTACTCCCTTATTATCTCCCTTATGTTGTCAACCGTTAGCCTGCCGTGGAAGGGCTCTACCTTCACGTCCGGGTTCAGCTTTCCTATGCTCTCGGCAGCCGAATGGACCTTGGGCTTGCCTATCCTCTCGTTGTTGTGGATTATCTGGCGCTGGAGGTTTGAGAGGTCCACGCAGTCGCCGTCTGCCATTCCTATGGTGCCAACTCCCGCGGCCGCGAGATACAGGAGCGCAGGCGAGCCCAGGCCGCCGGCGCCAAGGACAAAGACCTTGCTCTTCAGGAGCTTTGCCTGCCCCCTGCCGCCGACCTCGGGCAGAATTATGTGCCTCGAATACCGTTCTATCTGCTCTTCAGTGAAATCCATTACTAAAAGACCTCCTGCACCTTATCCGGATATAAAAAAGCCCCTCTCAGGGGCGGTGGACCTGAAAAACCGATTCAATTCAGGCTGCTTTTTGAGCAGCCTGCTACTCTATCAACTTTATCTTCTCTTCCCTGAAAGGGCCTGTCTCGTCCTCGATGGCCCAGCTCTTGACCGAGGTGTCCTTGCCGCCCTTCACGGATATTATGAAATACGAATAGCCAGGCTGCGCCCATTCCCTGTCAGTCGGCGACGGCTTGTCCGGGTGGTCAGGGTGCGAGTGATAAAAGCCTATCACGTCCATGCCCTGGCTACGGGCTATCTTGTCTATGAGGTTCAATTCCTTCGGATCGATCATGAACCTATCATGAGAGCGCTCGGTATCGACGTTTGCGGTCCTGTGGGACTCGAATATCTTCCTCTCCTGGAATATCGCTCCAGTAAGCACGCCGCAGCACTCGTGCGGGTAGGATTCCTTCGCGTGGTTCAGTATCTCCTCATATACGGATTTCGAGATATGCACAACGCTTTTGCCAAGGCCGAATAAAGATATCACTTCAAAAAACTCCTTCTATTGATTTCAGGACATCCACCTTTTCCAAATTTGGGAGCAAGTGGAATGTCAGTCTGTCATTGCGAGGAGCTTTAGCGGCTAAGCAATCTCACGTTATTGCCGAAAGGCTGAGATTGCCGCGCTTCGCTCGCAATGACTGCAAAAATTACGACGCTTCCCAGAGTCTCGTAGAGAGGTACTTATCGCCGCCGTCAGGGAATATGGCAACGACAACGCCCTTCTTGAGCTTCTTCGCCACCTCGAGCGCGGCCCACATGGCAGCTCCCGAGGACTGGCCTATCAAGAGGCCCTCTTCCCTCGCGAGCCTCTTTGCCATGGTATAGGACTCTTCCGTAGGCGCGGGCACCTTCTCGTCGAGCTCCTCTTCGTGGTATATGCCGGGCACTATTGACGACGCCATGTGCTTCAGGCCTTCAAGGCCGTGGAAGGCTGTCGCAGGCTCGACTGCCACTACGCGGATATCCTTGTTGAACTCCTTCAATCTCCTGCCGGTGCCCATGACAGTGCCGCCGGTGCCGATGGAGGCGACGAAGTGGGTTATCCTGCCGCCTGTCTGTTCGATTATTTCGACGCCCGTGCCGTTGAAATGGGCGAGAGGGTTTGATGGGTTGTTGTACTGGTCGAGCTTGCAGTATTTCTCGGGGTTATCTACGTAGAGTTTCCAGGCGAGCCTTATTGCGCCGTCAGAGCCTTCGAGCGGGTTTGAGTAGATGACCTTGGCGCCGAATGCGTGGAGTATCTTCTTTCTCTCCTCGCTCACGTTGGCGGGGACGACAAGCTCTACCTGGTAGCCCTTTACCGCGCCTATCCAGGCATAGGCAATTCCGGTGTTGCCTGAGGTCGAATCAAGTATTATCTTGTCCTTCGTGAGCCTGCCGCTCGTCTCTGCGTCAAGTATCATGCTGAGGGCGGCCCTGTCTTTCACCGAGCCGCCTGGGTTGAAGCCTTCCAGCTTCGCGTATACCTCGACGTCCGTCGGAAGTCCCTTTGTCAGGTTGTTTATCCTTACGAGCGGCGTGTTGCCTACAAGGTCCAGGACCGAGTTTTTCGTCATGGAATAAGCCTTCTCCGGCGCTGCTTCAAGGAGCCTCTGTCCTCTCATCTGCATACCTCCCCAACGGGGCTGATCTTTTGAAAAACCAACGGGAACTGCGACTGGCAAGAATGGGAAAAAAATACCTTAGTAAGCTAATCAAGTTTATAATACCTTAGTAGCATTGTCAAGATATTTTGCCTCGCAAAAAGCCGTGATTTCAAAGGCAAGAGCGAAAAAAAAGGACCCCGTCTTTTATAAGGCGGGGTCCAGTAAAATCGTCGTTCCAGCGCGCCCGGCAGCCTGAAGATTATACGGCGTCGGTTCCTTACTCTATTATGTCGAGCTCTATGGGCTCGACCTTCACGCCCTTGTCTATTAGGAACTGTATTGCCCTGTCTATCTCTTCAGGCTCGCCGTCAAGCTCCAGTGCGACAAGCCCTATCTTGTCGGAAACACTCGCCTGCCTGATATTGGTGACGACCTTGAAATCCTTGCCGACCTGGTAAAGGAGCGGCTCCTTGACCTGCTCCTTCGGATAGGTGAGATAGACCCTTTTCTTCAAAACGCGCCTCCGGCTATGGCGGGTATTATGGAGAGCTCGTCGTTTTCCTTGAGCGCGGTCTCCATGTTGCTCTTGAACCTTATATCCTCGTCGTTGAGGTAGATGTTCACGAACCTGCGGAGCTTGCCCGTGTCCTCGCAGATCCTCTCTTTCAAGCCCGGATAGTTCCTCTCGAGGTCCTCGATTATCTCTGCCACGTTGGCGCCCTCAGCAGTTACCTCGTCAGAACCGTTTGTAAGCTTGCGGAGCGGGGTCGGGATCCTGACCTTTACAGCCATCTGAATAGCCCTCCTCTATCTTAAATTCGGAAGAATATTGAAACCAGCAAAGAGCGGGGCTCAGCCCCTCTGCACCTTGAGCCTGAAGAAATCCCCTTCCTTCTTCACCTCGACTATCTTGTGCCCCTCCTCCTTTATGGACTTGGGAACGTTCTGGATGGGGTCCCCGGAGTCGAGTATGACCTCCAGCACCTCCCCGGGGTTCATCATCTCGAGCTTCAACTTCGTCTTTACGAAGTTTATGGGGCAGACGACCCCGCGCAGATCGAGCGTATCGTTTGAATCAACCTTCATATGCCCTCTCGGTCATCCTCTTGGGTATGTTGCCGAAGACGCTCTCCATGTGCTTCAGATACTTGTCCAGGCCCACCCTCTTTATGGTGTTGCCTATCCTCTCGTACCTCTTGCCGTTGGCGTTGTACCACTCGACAGTGAGCCTTATGGCGTCAGGCACCTTCTCGTCAGGCAGGAAGTTGCAGACCTCGATCGCCTCCATCGGATGGCGTCCGTGCTTTCCGCCTATCCTCACAGTATGGCCGTACCTTGCGGGCTTCCAGGCCTCGGTGGGGCAGGCCCGTATGCAGTCGCCGCAGTAGATGCACTTCATGGGGTCAAATATGGGCTTGCCGGTGTCCGCGTCGCTCTCTATCGCGTCCTCCTTGCATGCCTCGGCGCATATGGTGCAGCCCGTGCACTCAGGCTCGACCCAGGCTGGCTCGACAACGCCCTGGAAGCCAAGGTCCATCTCCTTTGTCCTCGAGCAGTCTATGGGGCAGCCGGAAAACGACGTCTTGAACTTGTGAGGCGTGGGCGTGCCGAAGAACTTCTGGTCGACCATCTCGGCCATCTTCTGCGTGTCCGTAAGCCCGTTCGGGTTGTACTCGCAGCCTCCGCAGGCTGTCGGGACCCTCACCCTCGGGCCGCAAGACGCGACCTTCTGGCCGATCTTCTCAAGCTCTGCCACAAGGTCGTTGAACTCCTTGTAATCGACATAGAGTATCTCGAGCGACTGGCGGTACGAGAGATGCACAACGCCTTTTTTGCTGTATTTGTGCGCGAGCTTGGATATCTCGACGAGCTTTTCGGTCGATATCCTGCCGCCCGGGCAACGAAGCCTCACGGTAAAGAGGTCCTTCTGGCGCTGCTTTATGAAGCCGCCGGACTTAAGGTCCGTAAAGTCCATCTTCTGGGCAGGGCTGTGGCCGTCGATGCCGACAGTAACCTTGCTTGTCTTATCCTCAATAAAATGGTCTGTCATAACCTCAGGAGATTTCCTTTCCACGCTCGGTATTATTGCCGGTATTTTCCCGGAGGAGCACTAAGCAGCTATATTATCAGAAAAAAGATGGGAAATAGAAGCGAAAAATCCTGGCGGATTTCAGAAGACTTTTTTGGGGGAAACTTTCTGTAGAAAGTTTCCCCCATACCCCTTCAAAGACTTTTAGGTCTTCCCTTTCAGCCCACCATGATTCTCGGGGGTCTGAAAGGGAACTAAAAATTTTTGGAGAGAGTTTGAGAGAACCTTTTTATAAAAAGGTTCTCTCAAGAGGTCTTCCGCGATCCGTCAGGCCCTTACCGCATACTCCTTGCCATTGGCCTTTACGAGGTCATCGAATTCCTGGAGCCTTGCGTTTATTATGGTCGGCTCGTTCAATTTGCCGTGGAGTGCTTCCTGGGTCTTGAGCCCGTTGCCGGTTATGCAGATGACAATGGATTCGTCCCTTGATATCCTGCCCTCCTCAATGAGCTTTTTTGCGGAGCCCAGGGTCACGCCTCCTGCGGTCTCGGCGAATATGCCCTCTGTTTCGGCCAGGAGCTTCATTGCAGCTATTATCTCATCGTCCGAGACTGACTCGCCCCAGCCTCCGCTCTCCCTCATGACCTTGGCAGAGTAGTAGCCGTCAGCCGGGTTGCCTATTGCAAGGGACTTGGCAATGGTATTGGGGCGCACGGGGCGTATTAGCTCAGAGCCTTCCTTTACCGCGTTTATGATGGGCGAGCAACCAGAGGCCTGCGCGCCGAAGACCCTGGTCCTGTTCTCGGGCACGAAGCCCAGGGTATGGAGCTCCTTGAATGACTTGTGGATCTTCGTTATGAGCGAGCCTCCGGCCATTGGCACGACCACGTTGCCCGGGAGCTTCCAGCCGAGCTGTTCGGCTATCTCGTAGCCGAAGGTCTTTGAGCCTTCGGCGTAGTAGGGCCTGATGTTAATATTGACAAAGGCCCAGCCGTATTTTCCGGCAATTTCCGAGCAGAGCCTGTTGACCTCATCATAGGTTCCCTTTATGCCGACGACGGTCGCTCCGTAGACGAGAGTGCCGAGTATCTTCGTCTTCTCGAGGTCATAGGGTATGAAGACAAAGCTCTCCATGCCGCATGCGGCGGCGTTGGCCGCGACCGAGTTTGCGAGGTTGCCCGTTGAGGCGCAGGCGGCAATCTTGAAGCCCATTTCCCTTGCCCTGGACAGGGCGACTGAGACGACCCTGTCCTTGAATGAGAGCGTCGGGTAGTTTACGGCGTCGTTCTTTATGTAGAGCTCTTTAACGCCCAATGCCTTCGCGAGGTTGTCGGCCTTCACGAGCGGCGTATATCCGACCTGTGCGCCTACAGTGGGCTCGCCGTCTATGGGCAGTAGTTCCTTATACCTCCACATGTTCGGGGGGCGCTTCTCTATCATGTCCCTCGTGAGCGCGCCTTTTATCCTGTCGTATTCGTAAACGACCTCAAGAGGCCCGAAGCACAGCTCGCATACGTGGAGCGCCTCCTTCGGGTACTCTTTGCCGCACTCCCTGCATTTCAACGCCTTCATGTAGCTCATTCCGTTTCCTCCTGATTTGTCCGCTCAGCACAGTTGGCGCGCGAG
>CAZDUP010000093.1:1559-8417 GCA_964508625.1 uncultured Thermodesulfobacteriota bacterium | reverse complement strand
TGAAAAGGCGAGGTCTGTAGAGCCCTCTATGGTTATCCTGTTGTCGGAATATAGGTAGACGATGTTGCCGAGCTTGAGGTGTCCTGCCATGGAGGCTGCCTCGCTCGCAACGCCCTCCATTATGTCGCCGTCGCTGCATATTGCGTAGACGCCGTAGTCAAAGAGCTGGTAACCGGGCCTGTTGTACCTGCTGGCAAGATACTTCTGTGCCATTGCCATGCCTACTCCATTGGCAAAGCCCTGCCCGAGCGGGCCGGTCGTCGTCTCTATGCCCAGCTTCTGGTCGTGTTCAGGATGTCCCGGCGTATGGCTGCCCCACTGCCTGAACCTCTTTATCTCATCGAGCGTAAGAGGATATACGGTAAGGTGCAGAAGCGAATAGAGGAGCATGGAGCCGTGGCCTGCAGAGAGAACAAACCTGTCCCGTGCCGGCCATTTGGGGTTCGAAGGATTGTGCCTAAGGAAGTGCTTCCAGAGGACATATGCCATGGGCGCGTCGCCCATGGGCATGCCCGGGTGTCCTGAATTTGCGGCCTCCACGGCGTCAACCGCCAGGAATCGGATGGTGTTGATGGACATCTCGTCGAGAGTTTCGAACTTGTAGGAACGGGCTTTCTTTTCCATTAAATGCCTCTGAAGGGGATTATGAAGAGAGGAAATCTTAAACAAATTCCGGGCAAAAAACAATGAATAAATAAGGGACAAGTGCGCTCCTGTCAGGCATGCCCTCAGGTGGCGCTATCTGCCTGAAAAAAGGCTCACGCGTGCTGGAGAAAATACGGAATCCGGCTGGCCATCTTCTGCCAGGGCTATCCTGAGCCTTTTGATACGCCCGGCCGAAAAGCGCCATGAAGGCAGGCATCTGAGGTCGATAAGGTACCTGTTTTCCCCGTCTTTCAGCTTGAAATAGACTGCCTGGTCCTTGAAAAAGCCCTCTCCGGTGTCCCAAAAGACTGCCGGTTTAGCGCCCTCTTTTCCGGACGCCTCGATTAAGAGATGTGTTGTCTCCTTTGCGTCGAGGTCAAGGCCGGTTATCTCCGCTGTACCCTGGCCGTCGAGCCGGAAGTCAAGGGCTGCCCCTGCCTGGCCATTTTGTTCTTTTGCCAGGTAATAGGGAATGTACCCGAGCTCCTCGACTTCGAACATGTCCCAATCAGATAATGAGCCGGGATACTGGCTTTCAGCTGCCGAATGGATCGCAAGCTCCCTTATTTCAAAGAAGGCCGGGAAGTTGGCCGGGGTAAATACCAGCCGATCTATGGGGCCGTCAGGCAATGGGAGCTTGTACCTGACAGGCTTAGAGGTGTTCTTGACCTTGAACTCGTATCTGAGGCCTTCAGACGATCCGTTCTCGATTAAAAAGGAGGCGGCCCTTACAGGGTTCCTGAGCCTGCTCCCTTTCTCATACTCAACTCCCAGCGCCTTTACGCTCATCAGGAGAGAGACATACCTGTTGGAGCGCCTCTTGACCTCGTCCGGGAGCCCTATCTCAATGCCTCTGAATCCCTCTTTGACCTCGCCCCTTTTGCCGGGCATGGCAAAGAGCACCTTTGAGTCCTGGACAGTCGGCGGGATATCATTTCTCGCGAGGATGTAGTTGTCGAGCACCCTTGCGTACGGGCGGTAGTTGCTGAACAGGTAGTCCGCGACCAGTGGATGGCGCACGGTGTTGCTGATGCCGTCAAAGAACGCGTCATTGCTGTTGAAGAATACGAAGCCGGGCTTTTTCTCCTCAAGCCTTCCTACGACATAGGACTGCTCCTGGGCCGTGTTCTCATGAGCTATGAAGAGCGACCTTGTGACAGGCTCGGCGTCGAGGAGCCAGAGCGTTAGCCCGTAGTTGTTAGTAAAGTCGAAAAACCCCTTTCCAGCAGCCTCCTTCCTGTAAAAATCTGCGAGGGCATTCATCTCCGCTGCCTTGTCCGCGCCTATCCTCAGATCGCCTATGCCTTTGACAGGCAGTGCCTGAGGAGGCCTTTCTTGAGCCTGGCCGCCAGTCAGCATCTTAAAGGGATAGAGCATCTGGTGGAATACGTTGTACGGGAAGACGGCAAAGAGCGCGTAGGAGGCCAGGGCTATCGTGAGACTTTTGTCCTGGCGGCCGCCTGAAGCGGCCTCTGCAAGCCGCAGGACCGTCATCGCAAGGAGGACCGGGGAGAGCGCAGAGGCATATATGAGATGGCTTATGTCCGAACGCTGTACTGCCCGCGTAAAAAAGGCGGCTGAGAAGAGTATGAGGGCCAGAAAGACCGCGTCCTTCTCCTGAGTCCTCCGGGTCAGGAGCAGCCAGAGGAATGCCGCTGCCGATAGTGCTATGAGGACCGGGTTCACATAGGCAACGAAGAGCGTCTTGACGCTCTGAGAACCGAAGTCGGGATAGAGGAGCGCGTGGGCGCTGGCCTGCACCACTGCGCCCTGGCGCATGATGACATCCGCATAGGCCGGGAAGACCCCTGGCGCGGTAAGGTAGAGCGCGGCGGAAAGCAGGGCAAGGGTTACGACATGGGCCGGAAAGGCCCTGTACCGCCTGATATCGAGGCCGTTCCTCTTAAGGTCCAGCATGATAGCGGCAACGCTCAATGCCGCTACAATGAAAAACCCGGTATCCATAGACCAGAGCACGCCGATGAAGGCACAGGCGCTTGAAAGGAGCATGGTGATGATACGTCTGTCCCTGACATGGAGGGCGAAGAAAGCAATACTCAGAGACGGTGCGGCTATCCTCAGAAAATTCTTGTCGAGGAGCGGATAAGGAGAATCCTTTACAGGGAAGGAGAGCATCGAAGCTGTCGTGACAAGGAATATCACGAGCGCCGCGCTTCTATTTTTAAAGAGGGCGACACAGAGGACAAGGACCGAGAGGGCTGCCAGAGGCTGAACGTACATGAGAAATGACCTAAGCCCCTCGAGCGTTGGGCCAAAGGACCATGCTGCCGCAAGCCCAAGCCCCATGTCCTGTATGAGCCCGTGCTCAATGAGATAGAGATCATTCAAGCCGAAGCCCTTGAGGAAGAGGTGCGCGTAGGCGATGTTTTCTGCCTCGTGATAGTAATCGAACTCTCCGTCGAGGAACGGGTTGAAAAACGCGGCGTAAACGGCAATTGAAAGGGGTATTAACGCAAACCAGCGGGCGCTCGAAAGGACTGCGACAGCCTCGCGCTTTTTAAATAGAAAAACACACAGGCACAGGGCCACGACAAAGAGCAAGGCGGAGATAATGAATCCCGGCGGAGCTGTTGACCCTTCAAAAAGGAAATGGAGCGGGTCCTTGAGAAGGAGTATCGTCGTCGGCGAAAGGACGTAAGCCGTCACCCTCGCAGCCTCGCGTAAAGAGACGTTGTCGCGACGTGATGCCTGCCTTGCCGCGAGGCGCGCAAGCAAAAGTGAGAGCGGCATCAGGACCGCGGCTATCCATGCCGATTCGGAGAAAAACGCGGCGAGCGCGTAGCCGTAATAGAGAAAGGCGACATCATAAAGGAGCACGCGCCGTGTGAGGCGGCCCAGGGCCTGCCTGCCCTTTTCCCAATAAAAGGCGTAGCACAGGGCAGGTATAGCCAGGAAGAGGAATACCGCGAGCATGGCCTCATGCTCCTTGCCTGTCAGTGCAGTCCCTGCTGCCATGACGGCGATGGAGAGGACCAGGAGACCCGCGGCGTATTTCCTGCACCCTGGCTGCCCGGCCTCCGAGAGATAGAGCCAGAAAATGGATGTAAGCAGGCCTAATGATATTGTTATGAGAAGCAGTCCGGCGTTCCAGGGGTTGGAAGATATTACCGCCCATATGGATAGCGCGCAGGCGAGGAAAAATATCCAGATTGGCCTCCTCCTGTCGATGTCCCATTTGATGGACACGTAAACGGCAGTGGAAAGGAGCAGGAAGAATGCGGCTGCCCTGAGCACAAGGCCGCTGTCAAACTGGTTCATAACAGGGATGGAAAGGGGCCAGACGATGAAGGGCAGGGCAAGGAGGGCGCGGATGAGGGCCTTCCTGCCAGGCCTCAGAGCGGACAATCTCTTTACAGGGTAGTTAAAGAAAAAAAACCATGCGCATACCGCAATAACCGGAACGGCTGCGAGGGCCGAATAATAGAGGAATACGTCGTACGACTTGCTAAAGCCGTAGAAGACCGTGTTGCCCGTTATGCCGCTGACCACCCTGGTCTCAAAGGCCTTGAAGCCCTTGAAGGCCGGGGCAGCCGCGATGAAAACCTGAAGTGAGAATACGAAGGATGAAATGAGGACGAACAGACTTGCCAGCTTTGTTCTCAACCTGCGCGACCTTACCGTTTTGTGAGTTAATCTGACAAGGGCTAGCTGGAAGCTACTTGCCGACGAGGTCCCTTGTGCCGGGGTTCTGGATGTAGACCTTGAACTCGTCGTTGTTGGGTATGACCATGCCGCCCGTCATTATGACCTTGAAGGCGTCCTCGACCTTCATGTCGAGGGCTATGACGTCCTTTTCAGGGACTACCGCGAAATAGCCGGAGGTCGGGTTAGGGGTGGTCGGCACAAAGACGCAGACCGACGGCTCGCTGGTCGTCTTCTGCTTTATCTCGCCGTTGACCTTGCTTGTGAGGAAGCCCATCGAGTAGATGCCCTTTCTCGGGAACTCGATCAGGACGACCTTCCTGAATCCCTGGCCGCCCTGGGTAAAGAAGGTCTCCATGAACTGCTTTGTGGCGTTGTAGACCATCCTTACGACCGGCACCTTGGAGACTATCTTCTCGGAAAAAGAGAGAGCGCTCTTGCCGAGGAAGTTGGTGGCGAGCACGCCGATGAGGAAGATGGAAACTATAGTAAAGATTATGCCCAGCCCCGGTATGTGGAAAGGCAGATATGTGTCTGGGTGGGCGATCTGGGGCAGCAGGTTCAGGATGCCGTCCATGAAGCCCACGATTATCGAGAGGACATAGATGGAGAAATACAGGGGCACCACTACAAGTAGCCCTGTTATGAAATAGCCTCTGAATATCTTGGTCATAGGCAGTGCGCGGCCAGTTCTGCGCTTACCTTCTTTATCGCGTTATTCCCGTCTACATAGACGAGCACAGGCGAGTGCTTCCTCGCCTCTGCCTCTTCATATACAGAGTAGCTCGCGATGATCACGAGGTCGCCCTTTTTCGCGAGGTGGGCGGCCGCGCCGTTTATCGAAATGGTGCCGCTGCCCCTGTCGCCCTTTATGGCATAGGTTGTGAGGCGCTCTCCGTTGCTGATGTTGTATATCTGGACCTGCTCGAACTCATAGATGCCGGCGGCCTCCATGAGTATTTCGTCTATGGCTATCGAGCCCTCGTAATCGAGGTTCGCGCAGGTGACGGTCGCCCGGTGAATCTTGCTCTTGAGCATAGTGCGCTGCATTTATCTCAAAATCCTCCCGAAGTTTGGATCAATCAAGTCTCGCGTTGTCTATGAGCCTTGCCCTGCCTATCTTTACTGCCAGAAAGAGGACGGCGCCCCCGCTTACCACTTTCATTTCCTCAAGGCTCTCATGGTGACAGACCTTTATATAGTCTACCACGGCCAGAGGCTCTTTCTCTATGATATTTTTACATTTCTCAATAATTTCAGCAACTTTCCTTTCACCCCCGGCAACCGCCCTTTTCGCGCATTCAATGGCGGCCGGTATTGCCGAGGCAGAGCGCCTCTCATCAGGAGTGAGATAGGAATTGCGCGAGCTCATGGCCAGGCCGTCAGGCTCCCTCACGGTATCTACCCCGATTATCTCAACTCGGAGATCAAGGTCAGCCGTCATCCGCCTTATTATGCAGAGCTGCTGGAAGTCCTTCAGGCCAAATACTGCCTTGTCTGGAAGGACTGAGTTGAATAGCTTCAATACGACGGTAGCCACTCCCCTGAAGTGCCCTGGGCGCGACGCACCGCATAATCTATCCGAGAGGCCTTCGACGTTTACCCATGTGCAGTAGCCCTCAGGGTAGACCTCATCGGTATCAGGCACAAAGGCTATGTCAACTCCCTCCTCTTCCGCCATCTTGAGGTCTTGCTCAAGGTCCCTCGGGTACGATGCCAGGTCCTCTCTGGGCCCGAACTGCGAAGGGTTTACGAAGATGCTGAGCACAAGTTGACCGCCCTCTGCCCTGCCCCGCCTCAATAACGCCCTGTGGCCGTCGTGCAGAAAGCCCATGGTGGGCACGAGCACCACGCCTGCCCCTTTGGCGCGAGCGGCAAAGGAGGCAGCCTGCATCTCTTTTACTGTTTTAATTATTTTTAACAAGTCTGATATCTCTAAACATACAGGCTGCTCAAAAAGGTCCAGATGCGAGGCCCCGGTTAAATCGGGGAGCGACGAATGAGGCGTACTCTTTTACGACGCCGCAATTAGGAGCGACGAGACAACAAAGCAGATGGGCCTTTTTCAGCAGTCTGTTAGTAGGAGTGCTCCTTAGAGGGAAACCTCTCCTCCTCCACGTCCTTTATATACTCTGTCGCAGCGAGGAAGATGAGGTTTCTGAGGTCAGCGTACCTTTTGACGAACCTGGGGACCTTCTGGCCCGACAGGCCGAGCATGTCATTGACCACAAGCACCTGGCCGTCGCAGTGGGGGCCGGCGCCGATGCCGATTGTCGGGATAGTGAGCCTCGCTGTTATATCTCTGGCGAGCTGCGCAGGTATGCCTTCGAGGGCCACGGCGAACGCGCCCGCTTCCTCGACCGCAATGGCGTCCTCCATTATGAGCTCTGCCTGAGATCTCGATTTGCCCTGCACCTTGTAGCCGCCCATGCGGTGGACGGACTGCGGCGTGAGCCCTATGTGCCCCATCACAGGCACGTCCATGTCCGTTATCGCCTTTATTACAGCCGCCATCATCGTGCCGCCCTCGAGCTTCACTGCCTCTGCCCC
>CAZDUP010000093.1:0-1549 GCA_964508625.1 uncultured Thermodesulfobacteriota bacterium | reverse complement strand
CACGGCGTTCCTCCGGGCGTCGTCTAACGACGTCTGGTAAGAGCCGAAGGGCATGTCGGCGACGACAAGGGCGTTGGTCCTGCCCTTTACAACGGCCCTGGTGTGGTAGATTATCTCTTCCATTGTCACAGGGAGCGTGCTCTCGTAGCCGGCCTCGACCATGCCGGCAGAATCCCCCACTATGAAAAGAGGTATCCCTGCCTCGTCGAGAATCCTGGCAGTGGCGAAGTCATAGGCCGTAAGCACAGGTATCTTCCTTCCTTCGGCCTTCATCTTCATTATCTCTACTACGGTATATTTTTTCACAGGGGCCTCATGAGCCGGAGAGCTGTCCAGCAACCGGAACAATTATTATAGACCAATTCCGATAAACGCACAATATTCATTGTTTTTTGGGGGTTTTTACGCTGCTATCTGGATGCGATGGGAATATAATGCTGCGCCCCGCCCTTCATGGACTTTATCTCCTTGACGAGGCTGGAGAGGTCGTCGGGGTTGTTGACGAAGTCTATCTCGCTGGTGTTCACAACGAGGAGCGGCGTGTCGCTGTAATAGAAGAAATACCTGTTGTATGCGTCTACGAGCTTGGCGAGGTAGTCTTCCTTGACGCTCTTTTCGTAGTCTATATTCCTGATGGAAATCCTCTCAAGGAGCACCGAGGTCGAAGCCTGGAGGTATATGACAAGGTCGGGCTTCGGTATGCGGGTGTCGAGGAGCCTGTAGACCTGCTCGTAGAGGCAGAGCTCGTTCTCATCGAGGTTCAAGTAAGCGAATATCCGGTCCTTTGCAAAGAGGTAATCGGATACTATGGACGTGTTGAAGAGGTCCTGCTGGAAGGTCTCTTTCTGCTGCTGGTAGCGGCTCAAGAGGAAAAAGAGCTGCGTCTGGAAGGCGAACTTCTTTATGTCCCCGTAGAACCTTGGCAGAAATGGGTTGTCATCGACAGCCTCAAGTAGGGTCTTGCCCCCCAGCTCCTTTGCGAGTAGGTCCGCAAGGCTGGACTTGCCGACTCCTATGGGCCCCTCTATGGCTATGTAGCGAGATTTTTCCATTTAGGTTTGCTCAGAAGGACTCAAGTTATCTCAGGCATTCCAAAAAGTCAAGGACGTATAAACCCATTTCAGGGCATTTTTGCCCGTATCTTCCTGAGATACAGGGCTTTAGATAACCTCGCGAATTCATTGAGGTTTAATGTCTCCGCGCGCCTGGCAGGGTCGATGCCTGCCTCTCTGAGTGCCCCGGCGGCATCTGCCTTTTCGATGCCAAGCGAAGCAAGCGAATTCACGAGCTGTTTTCTCCTTGAGCCAAAGGCGCTCCTCAGGACAGACTTGAAGAACCTCTCGTCGTCGAGGGGCACCTTCGGTGACGAGAGCACCCGGAAGCTCACCACGCTCGAGTCGACCTTTGGTTTTGGGAAAAAGAGGCGGCTCGGCACGTCGAACTCTTTTTTTACGTCAGTGAATAGCTGAGAGAGCACGGACAATATGCCGTAGTCGCGTCCTCCTGGACTCGCGGCTATCCTCTCGGCGACCTCCTTCTGGAACATAAG
>CAZDUP010000092.1:1242-8476 GCA_964508625.1 uncultured Thermodesulfobacteriota bacterium | reverse complement strand
TTTCTTAATGGCGTCGAAGCCCGGCACCATCGAGAGTATCGAATCGAGAGAGCCGAGCTTTTTTATCTTCTGGAGCTGGTCCTTGAAGTCGTCGAGCGTGAACTCGTCTTTCTTGAGCTTCTGCTGGAGTTCCTTTGCCTGCTTCTCGTCAAAGGCGGTCTGGGCCTTTTCGATGAGCGTCAGCACGTCGCCCATGTCGAGTATCCTGCCCGCGAGCCTCGAAGGATGGAAGACCTCGAGCGCGTCTGCCTTCTCGCCCGTGCCTATGAACTTTATGGGCTTGCCTGTCGTGACCCTCATTGAGAGGGCCGCGCCGCCCCTTGCGTCGCCGTCGAACTTCGTGAGTATGACGCCGGTTATGCCTATCGATTCGTTGAAGCCCTTTGCCGTGTTGACCGCATCCTGGCCTGTCATGGAGTCGGCCACAAAGAGGACCTCGCTCGGCGAGAGTATCCCGCGAAGCGTCTGAAGCTCAGTCATGAGCGCGTCGTCTATGTGGAGCCTTCCGGCAGTATCGACAAGGAGTATGTCGTAGCCCTTGAGGCCAGCTATCCTGTATGCCTCAGAGCATATGTCAGCGGGTGACTTATAGCCCTCGCTGTCAAAGCAGTCCACCTTTACGTCAGATGCGAGCTTTTTGAGCTGCAGCACGGCCGCCAGCCTGAAGAGGTCGGCAGGGACTATATACGGGTTCCTGCCCTTTTTCTTGAGATGGAGCGCGAGCTTTGCCGTGGTCGTCGTCTTGCCCGAGCCCTGAAGGCCCACGAGCATTATGACCGCGGGCTTGCCCTTGAGCTCAAGCCCTGAATCGAGGCCTCCAAGAAGCGCGGTGAGCTCGTCATGGACTATCTTTGTGAACTGCTGGCCGGGCGAGAGGCTTTCAAGCACCTCCTTGCCCATCGCCTTTTCCTTCACCGAGGCGACGAAGTCCTTCACGACCGCGAAGTTGACGTCAGCTTCGAGGAGCGCGAGCCTGACTTCCTTCAATATGTCCTGGACGTTCGATTCGCTCAGGGTGCCCTGGCCGCGAACGTCCTTCAATATCTTCCTGAATTTATCCGAAAGTGATTCAAACATCCTGATTTACCTTCAAAAGAAAAGAGTTGCCCTGGAGCCGCTACAAAGCTCCTTTGTTCAAGTATACCTTAATAATTATAATCCGCTTATGCCCTTTTGGGTAGAGGATAAGGCAGTCCGGTCCACGCAAATTGTATCAATATATAGGATTAGCGGCAGGCCTGTCAACACAATATTTCAAGATATTCCGTGGGTTTTAGGCGGCATGCAGGCCATCCCGATTGTACTGGCGCGGCAAGTCTGCGTTGACACACCAGAGAGATTTCTGTTATTTTAACATGATGTCGCCTTTTGAGCTCCTCGTAATTCTTGCGCTTATTACCCTGGCTGCCCTGGTCCTCAATCTCCCATTCGGATATCTGAGGGTGAAGACCAAAAAGTTCTCGGCCATGTGGTTCATCTACATACACCTGCCAATACCATTCATCTTCATCCTGCGCACAATGGCAGGGATAAGCTACAAGTTCATCCCCCTCATAGTCGTGGGCGCGGTCGCAGGCCAGTTCATCGGCGGCAGGCTCAACAGAAAGTCCCAATGAGACGGGGCGGGCGCGGATACCGCAAGAACCACTCGCCCACTACCATAAGCTCTGTCCTCGGGGCAACCCTGCCTAACCTCAACCTTGGAGCGAAACTCAAGGAATACAGGCTAAAGAAGCTCTGGCCGGAGTGCGTGGGCAAGGCTATTGCCAGGCATGCGGCTCCGGTGAGGATCATCGGCACAGTGCTATTCTGCTCAGTCGAGAGCGCTCCCTGGATGACCGAGCTCAATTACCAGAAGTCCGCCATCATTGAAAAGCTCAACAGCCTTCTCGGCCCTGAGACGGTCACGGACATAGTCTTCAGGACAGGCCAGGTAAAAGGCCAGTTGGCGGCGAAAGCCCCTTCCCGCGCCTCAAGGCCCGTTACCCCTGAAGAGGAATCATTCATTCAGAAGACCACCCAGGGGATCAAGGACGAGAAGCTCAAGAAGCTCGTGAGCAGGGTGATGCGCATGGGGAAGGAATAAATCGGCATAGGTCTTCACCCGCCCCACAATACCCACCCCGCAACGGAGGGGTAGGCCTCTAAAATCCCAGCGTGCGGGTTAAGGTTTTTTATCTTAAACCAAAATTCATTTAGCTGCCACGAACTCGGGGTTCAGGGTACAACCCTGAACCCGCTCACCTTGCATGCCTCTATCAAAAAGAGGTCCGGCTCCTTGCCCGGCTTGGAAGCCGGAAACTCTACCCGCCTCTCTTCAAGGCCAGCCTTCCCAAGCTCTGCCCTCATCTCAGCCAGCCGCGCCAATGGAAAGACATAGAAGATTCGCCCGCCTCTTCCAGCGAGCCAGGCTGAGATTTCAATAAGGTCAGAAAGCCCTCCGTAGAGCTCTGCCCTTGCGCCTGCCCTCTCCTTTTTCGGGCTTACCCTGCCGGTGCCGGACTTCATGTATGGCGGGTTGCTCACGACCACTGAGAACGCGCCCTCGGGGAAGAGCCCTTTGAGTTCCCTGAAATCACGGTTTATTATTTCGATACGGTCTTCGAGGCCGTTGGCAGAGACGTTTTTAACGGCTGTCCCGGCTGTTGCAGCGTCTATCTCAACGCCGGTTATAAACCTGACCGCGGACTTCCACGCGAGCAGCAATGGGATTGCGCCGGTGCCTGTGCCAAGGTCTATCACGGAATCATTTTCAGTGAGAGCGGGGATTACGAATTCGGCCAGCGTGACGGTGTCGCCAGTGAGCCTGTGGCCCGCCTTCCTCTGTACGAAGAAGTACGGGCCGAGGCTTTCAAGGATCTCGTCTTCGGATATATCAGGTCTGGTCACAAGGCCTCAGGCCTTGGCAGCGGCCTTTGTACCGTGGAAGTTTATGGTCAGGCCCGAGAGGAGCTTCGGGTAGAAGTATGTCGATTTCTGCGGCATCACGAAACCAGCGAGCGCGACCGCCTTTACCTGCTCTATCCTGGTGGAATTGAGAAGAAAGACGAGCTGGTTGTTGTCGTTGGAGCATGCTGCTATGGCCTCGTCAAAGCTCTTGACGTAGATAAGGTTCTCCTGCTTCTCCTGCGCTTCCTGTGTCATGCCGAGGACCTTCGCGAAGACGAGCGAATGGAGGACCGTGACGTCCAGGCTCTTGAATACCTCTGGTATCGTGTCGCCGAAGACCTTTGTCATCACGTCAGCCGACTTCACGGACATCAGATAATAGATGTCCCTTGCCCTGATGTGAAGGCCGAGGGCGACTGCCCTTGCGCCGCATGCCTCGAGCTCTTTCAGAAACTTCTCCCTCACCTTCGGCTCATCTGACTTCGAATAAGGGAACTCCCTGATATCGAAATACTGGCTGCACTTCGCGACGAAGGCGTCAGCGTCAAAACCCTTCAGGCTGTGTACGACCCTGTGCGTGGGCCATATGGTCATGCCCTCGTCGTCCATGTTCGAAAAATACATCATGACGTAGTTATAGGGCTCGTTGCCAGTATAGTTCTGCGCCTTTTCCCTCTGCATGTTCCTGTAATTGAGGGCCGTCTCGTATCTGTGGTGGCCGTCTGCGATAAAGAGGGCCTTGTCCTTCATACACTCTGTCACGGCTGCGACAGTCTTCGGGTCGTCCACCCTCCAGACCCTGTTAACGATGCCGTCGTCGTCCGCAACGTCTATGTCCGGCTTCTTTCCTGCGACCGCTGCGTCAAGGAGCTTGTTTGTCGAGAGCGACGGCTCTGAGTATAGCGAAAAGATGGAAGAGAAGTTGGCGTCGCAGGCCTGCATGAGCTTGAGCCTGTCAGCCTTTGGCCCGGAGAGGGTCTTCTCATGCGGGTGTATGCCCTTGCCGAAATCCACGAGCCTTGAGAGCGCGAGAAAGCCCTTCCTGGTCTGGCTCCTGCCGTCCTTCAGCGTGTAGGTCTGGGTGTAATAGTATATGGCAGGCCTCTCGTCCTGGCTGAGCACTCCTTCATTAATCCACTTCTGGAAGTCAGCTGCCGCGCGCGAGTACCTGTCAGAGCCCTCCCTGTCCTCTGGAGAGGTCTTGCCGAGTATGAGCCTTATGACGTTATTGGGGTGACGTTCATAGAGCGCGCCCTGCTTCTTCGGCGGGATTACGTCATAGGGCGGGGCCATGACCTTGCCAAGGTCACCCACCTTGGCCGGATTGTAGAGTACGCCCCTGAAAGGTATTATTTCAGCCATCGGATGCTCCCACATTTTATAGCAAAAAGGGTACTTTGAATTTATTAGATTACTATTATGGGGATTGCCTTGTCAATGAAAAATGAGTAATCAAAAAACGACTTTTCAGGCTGCTAAAAAAGGTCCAAATGCAAGGCGTTGAGGAGCGAGGAATGCGGCGTACTCTTTGCCGTACGCCGCTTCTGCCACGACGAAAACAACACGGCAGATGGGCCTTTTTCAGCAGCCTGCCTACCCTATCTCAGCCAGCTCCAGCCTCTCCTCCCACCTCGCCTTTAGCACCTTCTTTACTATGACGCCCTCGGGGCCGGTGAGGCCCGGGTTTTTCCTGAGATACCCGATAGCCTCTTCCCTCGCCTTCTTCAATAGCGTCAGGTCAGAGAGGGCCCCCTCTGTCCTGAAGTCCGGCAGGCCTGCCTGCCTGGTGCCGATGAAGTCTCCCGGCCCCCTTATCTTCAAGTCCTCCTCAGCGATCCTGAAGCCGTCGTTCGTCTCCTCCATGACCTTCAATCGTTTGTACGTATCCTCAGAGTTCGTCCAGCCTGCCACCAGGAGGCATATCGATTCCTTCTCTCCCCTGCCCACCCTTCCCCTCAACTGATGGAGCTGTGCAAGGCCGAACCTCTCGGCGTGCTCTATGAGCATCACCGTGGCGTTAGGCACGTCCACGCCGACCTCTATGACGGTAGTCGAGACAAGGACGTGGATATCATGTTCCTTAAAGGCCCTCATGACAGCCTCTTTCTCCTCGGCCTTCATCCTGCCGTGAAGAAGGCCCACTTTCCATTCCCTGAATATGTCCTTCTGGAGCTGCTCCTGCATGTTCGTCGCATCTCGCAGGCTCACCTCTTTCGATTCCTCGACAAGAGGATATACGACATACGCCTGGCTGCCCGCCACAAGGGCCTGCCTTATGGACTCGTATGCGGCAGCCCGGTCCTTTTCCCTCAACAACTTTGTGCGGACAGGCTTTCTGCCGGGCGGCAGCTCGTCTATTATCGATACGTCGAGGTCTCCGAATACGGTCATTGAAAGCGTCCTGGGGATGGGAGTGGCCGTCATGATGAGTATGTCCGGAGAAACGCCGCCCTCGGCGCAGAAGCCCTTTCTCTTAAGCATGCCCCTCTGCACGACCCCGAACCTGTGCTGTTCGTCAATGACAGCAAGGCCGAGCTTCGCGAATTCGACTTCCTTCTGTATGAGGGCGTGCGTCCCTATGACGAGGTCCGCTTCACCCTGGGCAACTGATGAGAGCATCTTCTTTTTTTCGGACTTTTTCGCGCTTCCGGTAAGAAGGAGCGCCCTTACGCCGAGCCCGTCTACATACCTCTTTGTCAAAAGATAGTGCTGCTCCGCGAGTATCTCGGTCGGCGCCATAATAGCCGCCTGAAAGCCGCATTCGATGGCCCGGAGGGCTGCAACAAGGCTCACGACCGTCTTTCCGCAGCCGACGTCGCCCTGTATGAGCCTGTTCATGGGGTGCTGAGATGCCATGTCTTTTTTTATCTCATCCAATACCCTCGCCTGCGCGCCCGTGAGCTTGAAAGGCAAAAGCCCCTTGAGCCCGGCCTCGAGCCGCCCGGCAGGATTGAAGGATATCCCGCTCTCTTTTTTTATGCTCGCCCTGCGGAGCGCAAGGCCTGTCTCGAGGAGGAAGAGCTCGTCAAAGGCAAGGCTCTTCTTCGCAACTATGGAGGACTGCGGGCTCGACGGGAGATGGGCCTCCCTCATGGCAGAGGCCAGGTCGATAAGGCCGTGGCGCTCCGCGACCCCTGACGGAACACCGCTTACAACCTTCTGCCCGTACTCTTCGACGACGCTCTTTACGATCTTTCTAATTGTCTTCTGGTGGAAGTTCTCGACCTGTGAATATACGGGGACGATGCCCTGCGCCTCGTCCTCATGCGATGATTCATCGTCAGAGAGCAGCTCTATATCAGGGTGGACCATCTCCTTCTGGCCGCCGAATGTGGATACCTGCCCGAAGACGATGAGCTTCTGACCGTTCTTGTACCTCTTTTTGTACTGCTGGCTGAAGTGGAACCACTTGACCTTCAGGATGGCGCTGCCGTCGCTGACAGCCATCTCAAGGACCCTCCTCCTGCCGTACCTGGCCTCACCTATCGCAAGCACCTCTCCGGTCGCAGCCTCGCTAAGCCCGGGCGTTAGCTCGCGGATGCGCTTCAAGCGGCTCCTGTCCTCGTACCTTATGGGGAGAAAATAAAGGATGTCCTCGACCGTTGAGAGGCCTTTCTTGTCGAGCCTCTCGGCGAGCTTGGGGCCTATGCCCTTTATGAATGTAAGAGGTGTTTTTAGGAGGGCGAGACGCCTTTGGGCCTCTGCCATGTCTATCGCAGGTTTCACAACAAGAGGCACTGCGACCGATTCGATTGCGTGGCCAACGGCCTCTAGAGCCATCTCCACCCTCTCGCGCTTGGACCGGAGGTCCAACGCGTCAAAGCCCGTGAAGAGCCTCTTTACCGCATCTATGCGGGAGAGCATCTCTGCAGAGGGATTGAGCGAGGCAGCCTCGTTCAGGAGCGACGCGGCCAAGGGCTCGACCGACCTCAATGACCCTATGTGGGCGAAACCGTCCTTTGAGGCGAACCTCAGGGGTTTCAAGAGCGCCTCCAGGATAAGAGAGAGCTCCCTTTTCATGGGCTACATCTCTACGCGGGTTATGACGCCGTGGAGCTTGTTGGTGGGGAGCTTGTAGAATATGAGGAAGGTCGGCGTGAGCTTTTTTATGACCGAGAATATGGACCAGAATATGTTGGAGGTGGTTATCTCTTCGAGGCCGTAGAAGATGGTCCTCTCGTTTATGCCCGCGTTCTTCAGTATGGACTCGACGTCAACGACCTCCATGTAGCCGAGCCGTATCTCGAAGACGCGCAGCCCGGGCGCGAGGTCTTCGAGAAAGCGGTATTCGACGCCGAACGGGTCTTCGCTCCTCGTGAGGGAGACGATGATGTTGTCCTCGTAG
>CAZDUP010000092.1:0-1232 GCA_964508625.1 uncultured Thermodesulfobacteriota bacterium | reverse complement strand
CCCGTCGCATGGAGGCCGTTCCCGATCTCGACGTGATGTTGTTCTTGAACATCGTATGCACGATATACGGGGCTATTTCCTTGGCGTCCTTGGCAAAGAAGAGGGCCGAGCCGCCTATCTTCGGCAGGGCCTTGTAGATCTGGTTATAGCCGATGAGAAAGGCCTCCTGGTTCAATGGCCGGAGCGACTTGTAGAGCTTTTTCTGTCCCTTCGTATAGATCAGTATCATGCTCAGCGGAAGCATGGCAATCGCGATGGAGAGGTATCCGCCATGCGGTATCTTGAAGGTGTTGGAGAAGAGATAGATTAATGCTGTCGTCGCGGTGACGACAGATACCGCCGTCCTGAAATACTGTTTCCTCTTGAAGAATATCCAGGTCATCATGATGCCGGTCACTGACATGGTGCCGGTGACGGCAAGGCCGTATGCGGCGGCCAGGCTGCTCGATTCACGAAAGACGTACATGATGAAGAGGACCGCCAGAAGCAGGAACCAGTTCACGAATGGTATGTATATCTGGCTCCGGAGCTCAGTTGACGTATACGACACCCTGAAAAGCGGCATGATGTGCGTCGTTATGCCCTGGTATATTATCGAGAACATGCCGCTTATCATGGCCTGGGATGCGATTACCGTGGCGCAGATGCTCAACAGGAGAAAAGGGACATAGAGTATCTCGGCCTGGTGGAATATCATCTCAAAAAGTACGTTCTTGGTGCCAGGGTGGGTCGCGAGGAACGCGCCCTGCCCCATGTAGTTTATAACAAGCACGACAAAGACCATGTACCAGCCCTTTACAATAGGCTCCCTGCCGAGGTGTCCCATGTCAGCGTAAAGGGCCTCGCCTCCGGTAGCGCAGAGTATGACCTCCGAGAGGATGAAGAAACCGGCAAGGCCGTGGTCTGCCATGAACTTCATGCCGTAATACGGGTTTATCCCTTGCAGCACGCCCGGCTCATTCACAATTCCGGCTATGCCGGAGAGGGCAAGGGCAGAAAACCATATGACCATGATCGGGCCGAACGCCCACGCCACCTTTTCAGTCCCTCTCTTCTGAAACAGGAATAGGCCGACGGCTATCAGGCCTGCTATTACGACGATGCCTGTCTGGCTCAAGTTCTCGAAACCGGGTATGAGGCGGGAACCCTCAACGGCGCTCAGGATGGATATGGCTGGCGTTTTGACCCCGTCGCCTATGAGGAGCGACACGCCGATAAAGGAGATGATGGAT
>CAZDUP010000091.1:7449-8493 GCA_964508625.1 uncultured Thermodesulfobacteriota bacterium | reverse complement strand
CAATTAAATTCACGTTCCTGGACGCGGCAGGAAATCCTGTTGACATGAGGGACGACCAGCTCCTTATAACGCTGGACGTGACGAACGACGCGACCTCGACGACCGGCTGCGAGTCGTACATGACTGTATCGATGTCCTCAGAGGGCATAAGCGTCCCGTTCGGCCCGAGCATATCGGCGACACAGCAGAACCAGCCCGCGAGCCCGACATTCGGCTACCCGGTGCCAGGCGCAACCGGGCTTAACACGGTCTCCGCGGTCACCGACGCCCCGATAGTCGTGGACGGAGGAGCGACCGTTGCCATAACCGCTAACATTATCGCCAACACCACTAACGCTGCCACCGGAGCAAAGGTCCCGGTTTCATCGGCCACCCTGTACTACAGGGCAACTGCAAAGACCGTGATTGCCGCGCCTGCGGCCGGTTACACCGCGGTGGCAATGACCAACACCGCTGGCAACACCTGGACAGCGAACATACCGGCAAATGACAGCCAGCGCGTCTGGTACTACATAATCGCGACTGACAGTGACGGCAACTGGGACCGCGACCCCGAGGCCGAGCACGGCGCCTATGTCTACGACCAGAACGCCTTTGACATCTGCGACGTGACGCCGAGCGCTCCCACGGGCTTTACAGCCGTGGCCTCTGGCAGCGACGTGGCCCTCAACTGGAGCGCCGTCACAACCTATACGACCGGCGGCACGGTCGATGCCTCTGACACGATAAGCTACAGGATTTACAGGAACGGCGTTCAGATAGGCGCTGACCAGACAGGCCTGTCGTACTCTGACACCGGCCTGGCAACCAGCGTATACAGCTACTATGTGAAGGCCTTGAACTCGTGCGCGAGCCCCGGTCCTAACGTGTCTGCCGCCTCCCAGACAGCGACGACCTGCGTGGGCAATAGCAGCCAGGCCACGCTTACTGTCTCGCCAGCCTCCATTTACAGGGGCGACAGCTTCAGCGTCACCATTGTGGATTGCCTGGCAATGAGGAGCGACGCGCCCTATACCTACGGCACGACGATAGAGACCATAAACA
>CAZDUP010000091.1:0-7439 GCA_964508625.1 uncultured Thermodesulfobacteriota bacterium | reverse complement strand
CGCCCGGCTTCACAGGCTTCTACACCTCGAGCAACGCACCGGCTACCTATGCGCCGACCATACCTGAGACGGCCGCTTCGACAGGCACGTTCACCAAGGTGATAACGACGACGGACAACGTCGCGGAGAGCGGAAAGCTCCTTACTCTGCCTTCCGATACGGTGACGGTCTACTATCCGTATGCCAGCCCGGCGTCGAAGACCGTAAGCGTTGTCGTGGACCCGTGCACCAACACGCCGAAGGCCCCGGCCAGTTTCTCCGGCTCGGTATCAGGCTCGAACATGACCCTGTCCTGGTCCGCGGTCACGCAGAACACCGACAACTCGGCCATCTCGGACCTTGCCGGGTACAGGGTCTATGAGAAGGTCTGCGCCAAGAACAAGCCCAACTGCACGGGCTCGGACATGGTGGCCGACTGGTTCCTGCGCACCACTACGACCGGCACCTCGGTCACGGTCAACCCGGACAACGGCAACCTGAACCAGAGGATATACTACTTCAAGGCTGTGGCCTACGACACATGCGGCACGCCTAACGCGAGCGGGTACTCAAATGAGTGGAATGAGACGAACTGATACGGCGCCTCACAAAAAGGACGAGCGCGGCTTCATACTGATCCTCGCCCTCGTTACCATGCTTGCCATGACCATCATCGGCTTGAGCATGATAATGAACATGTCCACCGACGTCCAGCTCTCGAGGAACGAGCGCGACGCCAAGACCGCTTTCCAGCTCGCCGAGGCCGGCGTGAACGAGGCGATGGCCAGGCTCAAGCTGGCCTCGAACAACGCCCGGTACATCGGCGAGAAGACCGGAGAGGCGGGCGGCCCTCCGAACAGGAACAACACCTGGAACAGCGGCGGGACAAAGGACTTCGGCCTGGGCATGGGCGGTGTAAAGGAGAGCGCGGACGGACTCGACTATGTTGTCTCGATACGCTACCTCGACGAGACCAACCCTGAGGGCTTCTGCGACAGCAACGGCAATACGGCCCCCAACAACAGCGGCAACGCCGACACCTTCGGCGACCCGGCCTGGCCATGCGTCGGCGGCGACCAGGAGGTCGTGATGTTCGGCAGGGATTTCAAGCTCTCCAATACGCTCACCTATACGAGCTACGGAAGGCACCCGGTATACGAGATAACTTCCGTCGGCACCTCGAACGGGACTTCGAGGAGGATTGTCGCCTATGTCGGCGCGACCAACCTCAATACAGACACAGAGGCGGGCATCAATTCTAATTCGACGATCAACTGGAACGGCGGAGACTGCAACTCCAACGTCACGCCAGCAGGCAGCTGCATGGAGAATCAGACGAACGACTACAACACTCATCTCGGAGAGCATATCGATTCGATAAAGGGTATGGCCAATGAAAAGCACGAGTGCAAGAACGGAAATTGCAGCGCCCCGGGCGACGACATCCCGTCAAGCGGCAAGATAGACGGAGTAGTCCAGGACTGGGGCGATGCGGCAGGGGACACCTACTCGACGATGATACATATTGAAAATGCCGGCGGCAAGGAGGCCGAGATATCGGGCAACTTCAGCGGCAGGGGCATTTTGATAGTGACAGGCGACCTCAAGCTCAGCGGCAACTTTACCTATGAGGGGCTGGTGTACGTCTTCGGCGAGCTTACCATGTCCGGCGGCGGCAGCGCGTTGAACGTCACAGGCGGCGTCATGGCCCAGAATGTCGTAACGCTCAATGGCGCCAGCCTTGACGTAACCTATGACCAGGCCACGCTCGAGGAGGTCGCAAAGCAGAACAGCACCTCGGTGCTGGTCCTCTGGAAGAGGCTGTAGCAGGCAGGCAACAGGTCAATCAGCTCATCACGGCGCGCTGAAAGGCGCGCCGCATCTCCACTACCCGGACGCAAAATCAACGTGAGCCATCTCAAAGCGCGAAAAAAATGAATTAAAGTTTTTTCTGCCTGCGCCGAAGTTATACGTAATTATATGTCAATTATGAGAAATGTATTGACAATTAGATTTCAAAGTAATAGAGTTCAACTACATTCCTCCATAGATTGCCATAGATTGCAATAAAATCAACGCTTTTAGCCTTACAATACCCCGCGAAAGTTGTGACTTATGTGCTTGTGCCATGGGTAGAAATCATCTAAAAAAGATACGGGAAGGCATGCTTCTGAGTAAATCCGAGCTTGCCAGGAAAGCCGGCGTATCCCCCCTTACCATCGACAGGATAGAGAGGGGATATGCATGCAGGCTTGAGACCAAGCGCAAGATCATACAGGCGCTCGGCCTCAAGGTCACTGAAAAGGGAAAGATATTCCTGGACTGACGGGGGTGAAATGAATCTTTCGATGTTTTCGAGGAAGAAGGAGGCCGTGGCGTTCGATATCGGCTCCAATTCCATAAAGCTCGTTCAGATGAACCAGACCAAGAAGGGCTGGGAGCTCGTGAAGATGGGTATTGCGGAGCTTCCTCCCGAGGCGATTGTCGACGGCTCCATCATAGACTCGATGACAGTCACCAATACGCTCAAGGACCTCGTCAAGGAGCACAGCGTCAAGGTAAAGGACGCAGTCTCGTCCCTCACCGGCCATTCCGTCATTATAAAGAAGGTCAGCTTTCCTGCAATGACGGAGGAGGAGCTGGCCGACTCCATCCAGTGGGAAGCCGAGCAGTACATCCCGTTCCCCATCACAGACGTCAACATAGACTTCCAGATACTCGGCGCCGACACCGACGGCAGGGGGCAGATGGACGTCATGCTCGTCGCTGTCAAGAAAGACGTCATCAACGACTACACCAACGTCATAAAAGAGGCGGGCCTGAACCCGGTCGTAATAGACGTCGATTCCTTCGCGCTCGAGAACATGATGGAGATAAACTACCCCATCGCGCCCGGCGAGAACATCGCCATGGTCAACATCGGGGCGTCGATAACGAGCATAAGCGTCATCTTCGGCGGCCTCACCATATTCACAAGGTCCATACCCATGGGAGGGAACCAGTTCACCGAGGAAATACAGAGGCAGTCGAGCATATCTTTCCGCGACGCGGAGGACCTTAAGACCGGCAGGAAGCCGGCTGGAGAGCACTCGGGCGAGCTCGCAGGCGCGCTGGACACCGTTGCCACGAACCTTACGTTCGAGGTAAAGAGGTCCCTGGACTTCTTCCTGGGCGGGGCCCAGGGCTCGTACGTGAGCAAGATATACCTCTCGGGCGGCAGCTCAAAGGTCGCGGGGCTTCAGAACATGATGCAGGAGAAGACCTCCATACCGGTCGAGATATCCAACCCATTCAAGAGCATCGAGGCGTCAAGGCACTTCGACCGCGAGAAGCTCAAGGATGCCGCGCCCTTCTTCGGCGTGGCGGTCGGCCTTGCTACAAGGAGGTTTGCCGACAGATGATCCGCATAAACCTGCTGCCCGTAAGGGCCGCCAAGAAAAAAGAATCGATAAGGTTCCAGCTCACGGTTGCCGGGCTCGCCACGTTCTTCGTCTTCGCCGTCTCAGCCGCTTCATACCTCATTGTGAGGACCGAGGCCGGAAACCTTTCCGACCAGATAACGGCCGGCAACGAGGAGCTCGCAGACCTCAAGAAAAAGATAGGCGAGCTCTCGAAGATCAAGGAGCAGAAGAAGATAGTCGAGGAGAAGCTCCGTATCATAACCCAGCTCGAGGCTGACAGGACCGGCCCGGCCAAGCTCTTCAGGGGCATCGCCGACGCCATACCGTCGAGGGCGTGGCTCAAGAGCATAAAGGACGAGGACTTCCAGATAACGCTCGAAGGGTACGCCTCGGACGACGAGGTCGTGGCCGAGTTCATGAGGGGCCTTGAGAGGGCCGCTCTGGGCGCGGCCGTGGAGCTCGAGGTCGCCCAGAGGCTCGTGGAGAAGGAGTCCGCCGTAGAGGTCGTCAACTTCATAGTCCGCCTGGAGAAGCAAAGACCCGTGCGCCAGGAAGAGACTCCGGCCAAGCAGCAGCAGAAGAAGAAAAAGGAAAAACCGGCGGCAAAGGGGAAAAAGTAATGGCCCTTCCGAAGATAAACTTAGACGCTGTATTGAAGCTCCCTCTCTCGAAGAGGATACTCATAGTCGCGGCAATTAACCTCGTCCTCGTAGGGCTCATGTACACCTTCCTCATAGGCCCCAAGTACACCGAGCTGAAGGACCTCGGCGCACAGAACGATGAGCTCAACGCCAAGCTCGCAGAGAACAGGCAGATAGCGGCCGACATACCGAAGTACATCAAGGACAAGGAAGACATGGAGGCCAAGCTCGCGGCGGCCGTGGCCCAGCTCCCCAACGCAAAGGAGATACCGGACCTCATCGACGGCATCAGCTCCTCTGGCGAGAAGTCCGGGCTGAAGATACTTCTCTTCAAGCCCGGGAAGGAAATGCCCAAGGGCTTCTATGCCGAGGTCCCCGTTAAGATGACCGTAGAGGGCAAGTACGAGAGCCTCTACGACTTCAGCTTGAAGATTGGCGGCCTGCCCAGGATAGTGAACCTGGGGGATATGGACATAAAGTCCGAGGGCCATAAAAACCGGGTGCCTGTGCTTAAGGCCGATTTCACGGCCACCACTTTCAGGTTCATACCGGCACAGGAAGAACAGGTAGAAGGGGAGCAGAAGAAATAATGTCACGGATCATTTTGACTCTAATAGCGCTCTCGCTCGTCCCGGCCATCACTTCCTGCGGCAAGAAGGACGCCGCGGATACCGGGACAAAGGCCCCGGCAAAGAAGCAGGCCGCTGTCCAGGCACAGGCCCCCATAGATATATCCGCGCCAATAGCCACGACAATCGACGTCAAATTCAGGAACCCTTTCCAGAGCCATCTCGTCATCTCAAAGGGGCTTGAGACCGGGACGAAGGCCAGGGGGCCGCTCGAGTGCTGCGACTTGAGCACGTTCCAGCTCCTCGCGGTCGTCGTCGGGGACAACGACGGCTACGGCCTGCTGAGGGCGCAGGACGGAAAGAGATATATCGTAAGGCGCGGCGACGCCATAGGATCGAATGAGGGCAGGGTCATCAAGCTTACCTCCAGAAGCATACTGGTCCGCGAGGTCCAGAGGGACGACGAAGGCAAGGTCAAGTCAACTGATGACATACCGCTCCTGTTACCGGAAAAGCCCAAGCAGTAAAGCGAAGAAGTTTCAGCCAATTACAGCGGACGTGAGATAACGGAGGTCTTTTATGAGTTCGAATGATGTTCGGTTGAGGCAGGCCCTCTTCGGTTTGATGCTCGGAGGCGCCCTGGCCATCACAGGTTGCGCCTCGACCGGTCCGAAGCCTGTTGAGGAGGACCCGGCCAAGGCGGCCCAGACGGCGCCAGAGGCGGCGGCGGAGGTCCGGCAGACCTCGGTCGAGTACATAAATGTCGTTGGCGACGGGGACAGGGTCCTCATAGGCACGACCGGGCCGGTAAAGTACACGGTCTTCAAGCTCTCGGACCCGCCGAGGCTCATAGTGGACATGCCCGGGATAAGCCTTGAGAAGGTCGCGCCCTCCATAGCCGTGGGCAACGACTTCCTGGGCGAGATAAACTCCGTCAGCTACGGCGAGAACAATGACATCGGTAGGATCATAATAGGCATAAGGGACGGCATAGACCACGAGGTCAAGGCCGGGGAGAGCAGCATACTCGTAAGCCTCACGAAGTCAACGGGCGTAGAGGCCCCTTCTATAGAGAAGGCCTCGAGCGAGACCGTGACCGAGGAGCCGCTCGAGAACAATACTACCGCGTTAGCGGCCCCTGTAACCGCTGAAGCGGCCGAGGCCGCTCAAGAGTCCGCCCAGGCGCCGGCGCTCGTCGCCCAGGCTCAGGACACGGTCCATGCAGCTTCAGCCACGAAGATGACCGGAGTCGAGACCTCGACAGAGGGCGAGAACACGGTAATAAGGGTGCTGACCGACGGCGTGGCAGGCAACTTCACGTCCTTCACGATGAATAAGCCTTCGAGAATAGTCCTCGACGTCTGGGGCGTTTCCAATTCAACTGGCAAGGGCGCGCTCAAGCTCAAGGACAAGTACTTCAAGGGCGTGAGGATCGGCAACTATCCGGACAAGTCAAGGCTCGTCTTCGATTCTGGCGCTTCCAAGCTCCCGCCCCATTCGATCACGGCCGAAAGCGGCGCTATAGTCATTACAATCGGGCCCAAGGTGGCGCCTTCGGCCGCCAAGGCGGAGCCTGTCGCAGCCAGGGCCGAAGCGGCTGCTGAGAAGCCCGCGGATAACGCCGTTGCCGCCCCTTCAGCAGCGCCGCAGCCAGCGGTTGAGGCGCCCAGGGGCATAAATATCGGCTCAGTTGATTTCAAAAAGGTGGGCGACAAGGGCAGGCTCACCATCGAGGGCTCGTCGAAGCTCGAGTACGCGGCAAAGGAGAGCAAGGACGGCATGACACTGGCCCTCGACCTTAAGGGCGCGGTCATCCCCGACTCACTCGTCCGCACGCTCGAGGCCTCGAAGCTCTCGACCCCGGTCGCATCCGTTAGCTCATACCAGGACTCGGTCAACCCGAGCTCAGTGAGGATACTCGTAAAGCTCAAGGAGAAGGCCGCCTACAGCGTCCAGGAGGCAGGCAACTCTCTGGTGATAGACTTTGCCAGGGTCGCGTCTGCCGCAAAGGAAGAGACCGTATCGTCAACCGGCGAAGGCGTTGTCACAGAAGCCAGCGTTGCGGCCCCGGACAGGAAGTATACGGGCAAGAAGGTGGACCTCGACATGATGGACGCGAACATCACCGACGTCCTTCGCCTCCTTGCCGAGATAAGCAATATAAACATCATAGCCTCTGACGAGGTCAAGGGCACCATATCGCTCCGGCTCAAGAACGTTCCCTGGGACCAGGCCTTTGACATCATCATGAAGACAAAGGGCCTCGACAGCATTCAGGAGGGCAACGTAATAAGGGTCGCCCCCGAGCTCAAGATACGGCAGGAGAGGGAAGCGAAGCTCGCCTCCAAGAAGGCCGAAGAGAAGCTCGAAGACCTCGACCTCGAGTTCATACTCGTGAACTACGCGATAGCGGACGAGCTGGTAAAGCAGGTGAAGAGCGTGCTCTCTGAAAGGGGCGACGTAACGACCGACAAGAGGACGAACACGCTCGTCGTAAAGGACATCAAGAAGAACATAGCGTCAGCGAAGAACGTCATCGCCAAGCTCGACACGCCTGTGCCCCAGGTCCTCATAGAGGCGAGGATAGTCGAGGCGTCTTCGAGCTTTGCCCGCGATCTCGGCGTCCAGTGGGGCATAGACTACTCGACCGGCGGCAGGACGCACAGCTCTCTGTTTGGCTCTACGCCGCAGAACGGCCAGGCAGCCATAGACCCCAGGCAGCAGCAGTATATCTTTGACGGTGATTCCGTCGCATACCCGGTCGTCAAGCAGGACGCCCTCAGCTACGGCGGCGCCACGAACTACGCGGTCAACCTCCCGGCAACCGGCACGGCCGGCACGCTCGGCGC
>CAZDUP010000090.1:0-8546 GCA_964508625.1 uncultured Thermodesulfobacteriota bacterium | reverse complement strand
GGTCGTTGCGCCGTACTCGCCGCCCTGCTCCCTGAGCCAGTCCGCCTCCTTGCCCTGAAGCTCAGTAGGGAACGGCCCTTCGCCGACCCTTGTGCAGTAGGCCTTGGTTATGCCGATGACCTTGTCTATCCGGGACGGGCCCACGCCGCTGCCAGTGGCAGCCCCGCCAGCGACCGTGTTGCTCGACGTGACGTACGGATAGGTGCCGTGGTCTATGTCCAAAAGGGTGCCTTGCGCGCCCTCGAAGAGGACCTTTTTGCCCTCTGACATGGCTGTAAAGAGGAACCTGGAGGTGTCCTTTATGTGCTTCGCTATCACTTCGGCGTATGACATGTAGGTGTGGTAAAGCTCGTGCACCTCGAAGCCATCCTCGTGGAGGATGGTCTTTATGAAATGGTTCTTCTCGACGAGGTTGGCCTTGAGCTTTACCCGGAATATCTCTTCATTAAGGAGGTCGCCGCATTTTATGCCGTTCCTCGCGACCTTGTCCTCATAGGCAGGGCCTATGCCGCGGCCGGTCGTGCCTATCTTCTTCTCTCCGCGTAGCCTCTCCCTGGCAACGTCGAGCCTCTTGTGATAGGGCATGATGAGGTGCGCGTCCTTGCTGATGAGAAGGTCCTCGGGCCTGAATATGCCCTTGGCCTTCAGCACCTCTATCTCCTTTATCAGCACCTCGGGGTCAAGGACCACCCCGCTGCCTATGACGCAGGCCTTGCCCTTGTGGAGTATGCCTGATGGGAGGAGGTGGAATATGAACTTCTCTTCGCCGACTATGACCGTGTGCCCCGCGTTGTTGCCGCCCTGGAAACGGACGACCACGTCCGCGCTCTCGGTGAGGATATCGACTATCTTGCCCTTGCCCTCGTCCCCCCATTGGGCTCCGACGATCACTAAACTCTTTGCCATCTTGCTCCTCTTAACCGGCTGCTGAAAAAGTCCATCTGCTTTGTTGTCGCTCGTCACTCGAGTGCAGAGTACGCCGCGTTCCTCGCTTCCTCGACGCCTCGCATATGGAGCTTTTTGAGCAGCCTTAACGTGTTAAAAATTCAACGTTTGTCGCTTAAAGATTATTTCCTGCCTGACTGCGCCTCTATGCCTGCTGCCAGGTGCTCAACGTCGAACGCGAACCCGGTCGCTGCGCACGGGTAGCCGTACCTTCCGAGGAGGCTGTCATACCTGCCGCCGCCCAGGATGGGCTTTCCTATGCCGGATGCAAAGCCCTCGAAGATGATGCCCGTGTAGTAATCAAATCCCCTGACCTCTCCGAGGTCGATGGTTATCCAGTCCTTGAGTTTCTTCTTCGCTATTATATCCACGACTTCACGGAGGTACTCGAGGGATTTTAGCGCAGAACTCTCCTTTGTGAGCGAGACGGCCTTCTCAATCACCTCTTCCTCTCCGTAGAAGGTAGTAAGGCTCAAGAGAAGCTCCTTTTCGTCAGCCTTTATCCCCTTCACGCCTTCGAGGAAGTTCGTCAGCCCGGAGGTGTCCTTCTTCTCGAGCATCGACTGCACGGCCTTTCTCATGGATTCGTCAAAATGGCTCTCCAGTATCTTTCTAAGGAAGCCCACGTCGCCGATGTCTATCTTGAAGTCCCTGAGCCCCGCTTCGCGCAGCGCCTCTGCTGCCATGATTATCATCTGGGCATCTGCCTCAGGCTCAGCCTTCTTTGAGATGTATTCGGCCCCTATCTGGAGCACCTCGGTGCTCTTGCCGTCCCTGGGCTCCTGATATCGTATGACGTTCTCGTTATAGCAGAGCTTCAGGGGCAGTTCATGGTCGCGCATGCGAGTTGCGACCACCCTGGCTATCTGGGGAGTGATGTCAGGCCTTATGGCCATGACACGGCCCGTGGACGGGTCTATGTACTTTATGACCCTGTCCTTCAATTCAGAACCCACTCCGAGCGAGAGTACGTCAACGTACTCAAGAAGCGGGGTGATTATCTTCTTGAAGCCGTACCTTGCGAAGACCGAGAGTATCTGAGATTCTAAAGAGCCGATTCTTTCAGCTTCATCCGGGAGTATGTCCCTTACGCCCTGCGGGAGGGATATGGTGGGGGTGACTGTCATCTGGAATAAGAACCTGTAATTCCTCTTTTTTGCAGACTGCTCAAAAGGTCCGGATGCGGGGCCCGAGGAGCGGCTCGACAAGCAGATAGGTCTTTTTCAGCAGCCCGGCCAAGAAAAAGCCGTGTTAATGGCAACATACCATAACACGGCTTTGTCCGACGGTCTATAGGATTTTTAATGGCTTACAGCTCTATTACATTGGCTGAGACCATGTGCGGGAGCTTCAATATCTTGTCTATGAGCCCCTTGGCAATGGGCGTGTCAACGCTCCATACCGAGACGGCCTCTCCGCCGACGGCAGAGCGGCCGAGGTGGAGCCTCGCCACGTTCACGTTGTTGGCCGCAAGGAGCGTACCCACGTTGCCTATGACGCCGGGCTTGTCCTCGTTCTGGAGAAGGAGGAGGTAGCCTTCCGGCACAGCGTCGAGGAGGAACTTGTCTATCCTCACTATCCTCGGCTCCTTCTTGCCGAAGAGGGCGCCCTCTACAATGTTCTCCTCGTCCTTTGTCCTGACCTTTATGGTAATGGAGCTTGCGAAATCCGTTGAGCGCGAGCTCTTCACCTCGACGACCTTAATGCCCCTCTCCTTGGCGACAAAGGGGGCGTTTACGAAGTTCACGTACATGTCCATTACCTGGTCAAGAAGGCCCTTCAGGCAGGCTATGGTGATGGGCGCGACGTCGTAGTTTACGACGTCTCCGCTGTACTCTATAGATACCTCTTCTATGCCGCCCTTCAAGACCTGGCCCTGGAAGCTGCCGAGCTTCTCGCCCAGTGAGATATAGGGGCTCAGCGCGGTCAAGAGCTCAGAGGGTATGGAGGGGACGTTCACGGCGTTCCTTATGGTGCCGTTCACGAGGTAGTCGACTATCTGCTCTGCTATGGCTATTGCCACGTTCTCCTGCGCCTCATGGGTCGACGCGCCCAGGTGCGGGGTCAGTATGACCTCTTCCATCTGCAGGAGCGGGTTGTCTGCCGGGGCAGGCTCTTTCTCGAAGACGTCGAGGGCCGCGCCCGAGACTATCTTCTCCTTTATGGCCTCTGCCAGGTCCTTCTCATTTACGATGCCGCCTCTGGCGCAGTTTATGAGCTTTACGCCCTTCTTCATCTTCTTGAAGGCTTCGGCGTTCACGACGTTCTTGGTCTCATTTGTGAGCGGGACATGGATGGAGATGAAGTCGCTCCTCCTGAAGAGGTCGTCCATGGAGACGAGCGTTATGCCCATCTTGTCAGCCGCCTCTTCTGATATGAAGGGGTCGTAGGCTATGACGTTCATCTTGAGGCCCTGCGCCCTTGCGACGACCACACTGCCGATGTTACCGACGCCGAGGACGCCGAGGGTCTTGCCGGTTATCTCCGTGCCCTCGAACTTCTTCTTCTCCCACTCGCCCTTTCTCATCGAGGCGGTCGCCTGGGGGATCTTTCTCGCGAGCGCCACGAGCATTGCTATGGCATGCTCGGCTGTCGTTATGGTATTGCCGCCGGGCGTGTTCATGACCACGATGCCCTTCTTTGTAGCGGCTGTGGTGTCTATGTTGTCAACGCCCGTGCCTGCCCTGCCTATGACCTTCAGGTTCTCTGCCGCATCGAGAATCTCGGCAGTCGCCTTTGTGGCGCTGCGTACTACAAGGCCGTGGTAGTCCTTTATCCTGGCCTTGAGCTCCTCTGGCTTGAGCCCGGTTATCACATCGACCTGGAGGCCCGGAGTACCCTTCAATATCTCCACGGCCTTTGAGGACATGCTGTCAGCTATGAGTACCTTCATATTACTTGTATCCTTCCATCAGGATTTGCTGGGCAGCTGCCACGCCCTTGCCGAACTCTGCCTTGAAGCCGAACTTGTTCAGGGCCATCTCGATAGAGGCGATGGCGGTTATGGTATCAAATGTATCTACGTAGCCGAGGTGCGCTACCCTGAGGACCTTGCCCTTCAGGTGGTCCTGGCCTCCGGCCATGGTGACGCCCATCTCGTCACGGAGGTACTTGACGAGCTTGCCGCCATCAACGCCCTCTGGAACGAATACGCCGGTTGCCGCGTTCGACGGCGCGTCAGGCGCAAGGAGCTTGAGGCCTAAGGCGGCGGCAGCGGCCCTCGTGGCCCTCGCGAGCCTGTCATGCCTCGCGAATACGTTCTGAAGGCCCTCGTTCTTTATCATGAGGAGGGCTTCACGGAGGCCGGTTATGAGAGTGACTGCCGGGGTGTAGGCAGAGGTGTTGTCCTTGAGGTTCTTCCTCTCCTTCTTATAATCGAAGTAGAAGCGCGGGCACTTTGCCGTCTCCTGGAACTTCCAGGCCTTTTCGCTGAGGGCGACAAAGGCAAGGCCGGGGGGCAGCATGAATGCCTTCTGCGAGCCGGATACCAGCACGTCTATGCCCCAGTCGTCCATCGGCAGGTCGAATACGCCGACGCCGGTGATGCCGTCTACTATGAGGAGGCATTCCCTGTCCTTTGTGAGGGCCGCGAGCTCCTTTATGGGATGCGCAACGCAGGTAGAGGTCTCGCTCGCCTGCACGAGCACTGCCTTCACCTTAGGGTTCTCATCAAGGGTCTTCTTTACGATGGCCGGGTCTACTGCCTTGCCCCACTCAACGGTTATCCAGTGGGCCTTCAAGCCGTATGCCTCGGATATCTTGCCCCACCTCTCGCCGAACTTTCCGCCGTTTATTACGATGACCTCGTCGCCCGGGGAGAAGAGGTTGGTGATGGAGCCTTCCATCGCGCCCGTGCCTGAGGCCGCGAGCATGAGGACATCCTGCTTTGTCTGGAAAACGTACTTCAGGAGCTCCGCCGTCTCTTTGAAGACTTCCGAGAACTGCGGGGTCCTGTGGTGGATTATGGGTTGAGCCATCGCGAGGAGCGCGGACTCGGGCACTGGCGTGGGGCCGGGCGCCAACAGATACCTCTTTTTCATGACTGAAACTCCTCCTTGTATTTAACGCGTTGCCGTTTATTTGTTTCGAGATTTCGAGGTGTTCCGGGCGCCTAAAAAAAACCGCCTGCGGCCCTTACACCACCTCTGTTGAGGTCATGCATTGCCCAGACGGTCGACATTGTATATGTACCTTCCGCTCCCCGGTGGTCCGCCCACCTTGATTCCGTCAGTCACGGAAGAAGATGCCTTTTTTGTGGGGTCTATACTAATCCTTTGATGCCTCTTTGTCAAGGGGGAAGTTATGGTCCAGGCCTGCCCTGCTGGACAGGGACCAGACCATTAAAAATCCTGTTAAGGAAATGTTTTACATGGTATAAAAGAGCCTTCAAAAACATCTTTGGAAGGCCCTCTTCTATTCACGATGCCTGAATTCGAGTTAAGGCCCCTCAAAGACTCTGACAGGAGCGAGTACGCCCGTCTGGTGCACAGCTCCTTCAACACCTGGTATTCGCGCAAGGGCTGGTGCGGCGATTACTTCAGGTGCCCGCCAGATGAAGCCGCCGTATTTTACGACATATATAACGATATTACGCCAGCCAGCAGCGTTGCCGCCATAAATAAGGAGACCGGCCGGATGATGGGCGCGTGCTTCTATCATCCTAGGGAATACCACGTGAGCCTAGGCATCATGAGCGTCCATCCCGATTGTTTCGGTATCGGCATCGGCAGGGCGCTGGTGGACCATATAGTCGATTTTGCGCGGCAGAAGGGCTTCAGATCGATCCGCCTTGTAGGGAGCGCCATGAACATGGACTCCTTCTCGCTCTACAACAGGTCCGGATTCACGCCACAAAAGACCTATCATGACATGGTGGTCACGGTGCCAGCGGGCGGAATAGGCGGCCTTGTACCGGCAGCCGGGAGCGTGAGGGACGCGAAGATCAGCGACGCGCACGCCATTGGCGCGCTCGAGTTCTCCATAAGCGGCATAAAGCGCCTTCAGGACTATCTCTACCTCATCGAGAACAGGCGCGGACATTTTGAAATGAAGGTGCTGGAGAATTTGCAGGGAGGGGTGGACGGCTTCATGGCGTCTATCAAGCACCCTGCCCTGAATATGATTGGCCCTGGCGTCGCGAGGACTGAGGAAGGGGCAGCGGCCCTCATTCTCTCCTCTCTTCAGAGGCTCCGGGGGGAAACGGCCCTTGTCGTCGTGCCGATGGACTGCCTGAAGCTCGTGAGGCTCATGTACGGCTGGGGCGCGCGGAATGTCGAGACACACCTTTTTCAGGTCTGGGGAGAGTTCCAGCCCTTCAAAGGCGTTAGCATACCGAGCTTTCTGCCGGAGACTGGGTAGGAGGTGTAGGCGTAGGGTGGGCTGTGCCCACCAAACAAGAACAATTTGGAACAAAGATGGTGGGCGCAGCCCACCCTACAAGACTGCCGGAATGAATACAGGGGCGCGCAAACCCTTTCACGGTACAGAAAGAACGAACAGGCGATCTGGCAGAGACGTTTCTGGGAGCATACGATCAGAGACGATGATGATTTCTCGAAGCACGTTGATTATATACATTATAATCCGGTCAGACATAGCCTCGTAACATCACCACGCGAGTGGCCGCATTCAAGTTTTCATCAATATGTAAGAAAAGGCATCTACACAGTCGAGTGGGGTTCAGGCGGGCACATCAACTTTGACGAGGATATCGGCGCAGAATGATTGTTGGGTTACGCTTCGCTAACCCAACCTACAAAACTGCCCTCAACATGATAGGCCCCGGGGCCGCGAGGACAGAAGAAGGGGCCGCGGCCCTGATTCTCTCGTCACTTCAGAGGTTCAGGGGTGAAACGGCCCTTGTCGTCGTGCCAATGGACTGCCCGACGCTCGTGAGGCTCATGTACGGCTGGGGCGCGAAAAATGTCGAGACACACCTTTTTCAGGTCTGGGGAGAGTTCAAACCGTTCAAAGGCGTGAGCATACCGAGCTTTCTGCCAGAGACGGGGTAGCAGGCGTCGGCATAGGGTGGGCATTGCCCACCGACAAAATAGCCCCAGAAAAAGATGGTGGGCGGTGCCACCCACAAGACTACGGGACTCAGTTAACCCCAACATTGGATATTACATGAACAAACCACATACATCATTAAGGCTAAGCACAAATGTAATACTTATAATAATCTGGGCAATATCTGCTGTTCTTTTAGCGGCACTGTCCGTCTCATTGCCAATGGTACAGATGATAACGGGGTTCATTCTCGGAGTCTTCGGCGGTTTCATGCAGCTTTTGAGTTTCAAAGAAGGGAAAGAAAAATACGTTGAAGCTAAAACAGGTATGGAAGTCAGAACGGCCCTGAAGAATACAATTTGGGGTAAAAGATACATCTACTTTCTGTGGTTGGCATTTGCAGCTCTCGCATTATTTTCACTCCTCACATCGAACGATCCAATATATTCTTTTCCTGCATCATACTTTGGAATGCTACCCGCACGAGACATCGTGACACTAAAAATAAGCTTAGCATTAAGCCGAATGCAGCATTTGTAGTCTGGGTTAGCGCAGCGTAACCCAGCATTCAGATTCTTCGCTCCGCACAGAATGACAATCATTTCTGTTTCTTAATAAACTCCACCAGCGCCCTTATCTCCTCCTCCTTAAGCACTCCCTTCTGCGGCGGCATCACTGGCTGGAAGCCCTCGACTATATCCGCGTTCGGCTCGAGCTCGGATTTTCTTATATATTCCTCGTCAACCAACACCTCGCGCGCTTTGCCGTTTGTGGTCACCTTCACCTTTGACCCGAAGAGCCCCTTGAAGGTTGGGCCTATGCCAGTGCTGCCGTCTATCGAATGGCAGACAGAGCAGCCCTTGCTCTCGTAGAGGGCTTTGCCGTCCGGCGCGCTTGCCCTTGCCTCGGCTGGCGCGGCCACTGGCTCTATCTCCTTTTCACCCCTCAGCCATGCATCGAAGTCAGCCGCACTCACCACGACCGACTTTGTAATCATGCGCGAGTGTCCTGTGCCGCAGTACTCTGTGCAGAAGAGGTCGTACGTGCCCTCATCTACAGGCACGAACCAGATGGACTTGTGCGCTCCTGGCACCGCGTCCTGTTTTACCCTGAAGGCCGGCACGTAGAAGCTGTGTATGACGTCGGCTGAGGAGAGGTCGATTTTTACAGGCCTCTTTGCGGGCAGTATGAGGTTATTGGACTGCCTGCCGCCGGGGTATTCGAATGTCCACTGCCACATCTGCCCTGTTGTCTTTACTGCCAGCGCGTTGTCGGGCGCCCTGCTGTACATGGCCTCGTACCCGTCCCAGCCGAGCACGAAGAGCGCGAGCACCAGCGCCACCGAGCCGCCGAGGAAAGAGATCTCCAGCGTCGGGCTCGCCTTGACCTCAGATGAGGTTACGCACCTCTTGCAGTTGTACCTGTAGACGAAAAAGAGCATGACCGCCACGATGGCAACCGCAAGGAATATGCAGATGCCTGTGATGGTAAGGAAGACAAGGTCTATATCCCGTCCGAGGACAGTGGCAGCCCGCATCAGCGACCCCTTTGATTCTGTTAGAGCGGAGAGGATGCTTTCACCCTCCCCTAAG
>CAZDUP010000089.1:0-8619 GCA_964508625.1 uncultured Thermodesulfobacteriota bacterium | reverse complement strand
CTCGAGCCCCTCGTTCAATTCCTTATCAAGGAGTTCGAAGATGTTGTCCTTCCTTATCCCCTCTGCGACCTTTTCCTTGTTGTAGAGGGCGATGTCGGAGATTATTGTCCTAGCAAGCCTCGCGGCCGCATCCCGGCTGCTGATTATATTCATGCCTGGACCTTCTTCTGGGTTATCTCTTCGACGAGCACGTCCCTGCCCCTCTCGGCATTGGCCTTGACAAGGGCCTCCACCACAGACGTCTGCCCGCTCTTGAAGGCCTCTATTATCTCCCTGTGCTGGCGGACCGAGTCTGACATGCGCCCCGGCAATGAGAGCGCGGTCACCCGGAAGCGTTCGAACTGCGCAACGAGGTGGTGCACAAGAGCGCAGAGCTTCTCGTTCCCGCAGGTGTTGAGGAAGGTGTCGTGGAACTGGTTGTCGAGGCGGAAGAAGTTCTTCACGTCGCCCCGCTCAGCGCATTTTTCCATCTTGGCGTTCAAGGCTTCGAGCTTCTCGATCTCTTTTGGCGTGAGCTTGTCGCAGGCAGTCTTCGCGGCATAGCCTTCAAGGAGGCTCTTTATTTCGTAGAACTCGCTTACGTCCTTGTCCGTAATGGGGCTCACCACTGCGCCCTTCCTGGGCACGACCGAGATGAAGCCCTCGCTCTCGAGCTGGCGAAATGCCTCGCGGATAGGAGTGCGCGATATGCCGAAGCTCTCGGCTATCTCCTGTTCAGGGACGCGCTCGCCCGGCTTCAATCGCCCGGAGATGATCGAGTCCTTTATGAAATCCACTATCCGTTCCCTGAGTGTAAGGGGCCTTTCTACCGGATAGTCGAGTATCCTGACCTTGTCCATAATTGCCAATTTTGAATGTTGGGAGGGTAAGCAGCCGAATATGACACGGTTCAAACCTGCATACTATTGTATACTGTGTACATAGTCGAAAGTCAAGTTTTTTGTTGGGAAAATTAAAGAACCGGTGAGAAGGCAGGGGCCGCTTGAACAAGGTCGGACTGTCCCTTTTACGGCCCCTGACTTGCCTGCCAGACATCTGCCGCCCCGCGTGTCGAAAACAGCGCCACTGGGTTAGCTTTCTTCTTTTACCCGCGCGGTAACTGCATGGGGTTCTGATGGACCATGAGGTGCGCGTACGGCGTATCAGGGTACATCACGTACGTCCCAAAGCTGCCCGGCTCGTCGGGCATCGCAGATGTCTCAGGCGCGATTGGCCAGAGGAGCATCCAGTGGGGCGGCTCCTTCATCCTCTCTGCCCCGGGCGTGGCCGGGTCTATGACTGCCTTGCCGTCCTTCTCAAAATGCCAGCCGCCCTGGCCCATGTAGGCGACACCTGGTTCAGTATTGGCAGGCTTCTCCTCCTTGTTGATGAAAGAGGTTATCCACTGCGTGCCGGCCCTGTCCGCGCATGCAGGGTCAGGGGCCTCCTGGCCGCTCAGGTCTGGGAAGCAGGTGAACTCGTTTGTGCCCTGCTTTATCGTGCGGAGCTTCCCGTCCTTGCCCATAACGGCTATGGAGGCGTTGTCGGATATGTGCGGCGGAGCAGCGCTCCTTGCAATCCTCGTGAGCTCATCATCGGACATGCCCTCGACCGCGCTCTTTGTGGTTGTGCCTGTGTCAGCCGCCATTGAAGCCGGTGCAAAGGCAGCAATAAGGGCAACGGCTGAAAATATCAGTGTAAGCCTTCTCATAAAGCCTCCTCCTTAATGGAATTTACCTCATTGATCACGCTCTTGCGTCCATATTCCTTAGTATAGCACACGGAATCCGGCGCGCTCTTTAGAGGTGAATGGGCTTGAACAGGGCTGTACTTTCAGGTTTAATGTCTTTCGGGGCGACACGAATGAGAAAGAACAAGAGAATACAGGTCCACGTGCCTTATCCCTATCTGCTGGCCAGGATGGATTATCTTCTGGCCTCGGGCATAAACCCGGAGGTCTACATGGACGCCTTCCATGTAAGCGAGGCGAAAGAGAAAGACCTCGAGCGTGTGAGGGAGGCATTCATGGAAAAAGGCCTCACCGTTACGCTCCACGGCCCGTACTCAGACATGAACGCAGGCAGCATGGACGAGAGGACAAGGCTATCTACCGTAGAGACATACGGAAAGGTCTTCAAGGTCATGGAGAGCCTGAGGCCAAAGACCGTCGTGCTGCACGGGGGCTATCATGAGAAGAAGTACAAGGGGGATTATAACCTCTGGCTCTCGCAGAGCTTGAAGACCTGGCACCCGCTTGTTGAAAGGGCCGAGAGGCTTGGTACAATAATCGCGGTAGAGAACATATTCGAGAGGGAGCCTTCAACGCTCAAGTTGCTGATGGACAGGCTGCCCTCGCAGAACTTCGGCGTCTGCCTGGACTCCGGTCACATGAGGGTCTTCTCGAACGTGGAGATGGATGAGTGGTTTTCCGCGCTCGGCCCTCGCATAGCCGAGGTGCATCTGCACGACAATCACGGAAAGCACGACGACCATCTGCCGCTGGGAGAGGGCACGATAGACTTCCCGCGGTTTCTGAGCCTCCTTGCCGTCTATGCAGAGGACCCGGTCTATACCATAGAGCCGCACGGCGAGGATGTGATGCTCCGGGCCGTTGAGGCGGTGCGGAAGTACCTCTAGTCAGGCTGCTGGAAAAATTCATTGACGATGCGTGACGAAAACTGATAGCCTTACGCAAAACTACGGCGCTGGGTGCCCGCGAGGGCAAAAAGGGAATCCCGTAAATTCGGGAGCTGCCCCGCAACTGTTAGCGGCGACGAAATCCTGAAGTCCACTGGTGTAAAGGCCGGGAAGGTCAGGAGAGTAGAGAGACCCGCTTAAGCCAGGAGACCTGCCCGCGCCTTTAGCAGACCTTCCGAGGGAGAGGGTCGGCAGCGGGCCAGGCGCCCACTTGCCGTTATTCTACCCGTCCTTAGGAAGAGGACGGGTTTTTTCATTTCAGGAGGGGGCGCATGGCCAGGGGCCTCGTGCATATCTATACTGGAGAGGGCAAGGGAAAGACGACCGCTGCCATAGGCCTCTCAGTAAGGGCGGCAGGGCAGAATGTCAAGGTCCTCTTCATACAGTTCTTCAAGGAGGAGAAGGTCTCGTCAGGCGAAAAAGAGGCCCTCCGCAAGCTCGGCATAGACCTCGTGAGGTCTGATGTGCGCCATCCCATATTCACCAGGGGCAAGACCGATCTCGAGGCAGTGCTCTCATCCGTGGTCGGCACTTACGAGGCTGCCAAGGAGAAGGTCATGGAAGGCGGCTACGGTCTACTTGTCTTCGACGAGATAATGTCTGCCGTGAACGGCGGCTGGATAAAGGCAGATGAACTCATCGCGTTTCTGGACAAGAGGCCTGAATCGCTCGAAGTGGTATTGACAGGCAGGAACGCGCCTGTCGAGTTGCAGCAATACGCCGACTATGTTACCGAGATGCTCAAGATCAAGCACCCGTTCGATAACGGCGTGCAGGCAAGGAAGGGCATAGAGTTCTGATGCCTGGTAAATTCTCTTTTATCCTTGGCGGCGCGCGTTCTGGAAAGAGCGCCTTTTCCATGGAGCTTGCCCTGTCCATGCCCGGCCCGAGGGTATATATCGCCACTGCCGAAGCGCTCGACCATGAGATGGACGAGCGCATCAGGAGGCACAGGGAGGCGAGGGGAGAGGGCTGGGAAACGGTAGAAGAGACGGTCGAACTGGCCAAGCGCATAGGCTCCCTCGGGTCAGGGGTCGTTGTCATCGACTGCCTCACGCTCTGGATATCGAACCTGCTGGCAAAGGGCCTTTCTGATGATGAGATACTGGAGATGGCAAAGGAGCTATTCTCCGCGAGCGCCAGCTCTCCGGCAAGCGTCGTAGCGGTATCTAACGAGGTAGGCCTCGGCATAGTGCCTGACAACGCCCTTGCCCGCCGCTTCAGGGACCTGGCAGGTACGGTCAACCAGGTGGCGGCAAAGGCCGCAAGCGAGGTCTGGTTCGTGGCCTCGGGGATACCGATGAGGATGAAATAGGGCGTTCTTTTGCGTTCTCTTTTTCCAGAGTGTAGTGGATATAGAAGAGTTGCACATACAAAACGAATTCAAGGAGAACCGATGAAAAAGCGCATCTTCGCGGCCCTCTTCGCAGGCAACCTCTTGTTCTTCTTTTTCTACGCAGGCCTTGCATGGGTGCTCACGTATTTTAAGATAACGCCCTACGGCCGGTTCGTGGCTGAGTTCTTCAAGGGCAGGACGCGCGAAGGCGCGACAGAGTACATCCAGGCGAACAAGGCCCTCTTCGACAGCATGCTCATGGACGCGGCGCGCTTCGCAAATATCGTGCTTACGCCCCTGGCTGGTTTCGTAATGGGCGTCCTCGTCGGCGCGGTGCTCTTTGACAACAGAAGGCGCGCTGTCGTCTGGTCAGTCATAGCGGCGCTGCCCGCTGCCCTTCTCTTCATCGCCAAGTCAGGCGGCGAGATGATGAACCTCGCATACCTTCCCGTATTCCTCATTGCTACGGCTCTGGGAGGGTTACTCGGAAGCCTGGCACTTAACAGGTTCGCTAAGGAGAGCATCTGATGCCGAAGCTCGACGAGGTATTGAAGCGGATACGTCCTGCCGACTCATGGCTTCTCGCAGAGGCGCAGAAGAGGCTCGATTCGCTCACAAAGCCCAAGGACAGCCTGGGCAGGCTCGAAGAGTTCGCCAGGAGGATGGTCGCCATAACGGGCGAGTTGAGGCCTGTGATCAAAAGAAAGATAATCTTCACCTTTGCGGGCGACCACGGGGTTGCCGCGGAAGGCGTATCGGCCTTCCCGAGCGAGGTCACTCGCCAGATGGTCTTCAACTTCCTGCGTGGCGGGGCAGGCATAAACGTGCTCGCGCGCCATGCTGGCGCGGAGGTCGTGGTCGTGGACATCGGCGTGGACTATGATTTCGACGACGCGCCAGGGCTCCTCAAGAGAAAGGTCGTGGCTGGCACCCGCAACATGAGGAAGGGCCCTGCCATGACAAGGGATGAGGCGATAAGGTGCATTGAGACGGGCATAGCAATAGCAGAGCAATACGCTGGCCCGGGTGTCATCTTCGGCACAGGGGAGATGGGCATAGCCAACACTACCCCTTCAAGCGCCATGATAGCGGCCTTCTCCGGCCTCTCTGTGGAGGCAGTGACAGGCAGGGGCACTGGTATAGATGACGGAGCATTCGAGCGCAAGGTAAAGGTCATCGAGGACGCCCTTGCCGCGAACAGGCCTGACCCGGCTGATGCGATAGACGTGCTCTCAAAGGTGGGCGGCGCTGAGATAGCCGGGATAGCGGGCCTTGTCATCGGCGCTGCCTCGAAGAGGGTGCCTGTTGTCGTCGACGGCTTCATTTCTACTGCAGGCGCGCTGGCTGCGTACGAGATGGAGCCGATGATAAGGGATTACATCTTCTCCGCGCACAGGTCGGTCGAGCGCGGCCACGAGGTCATGCTCGACAGGATGGGCCTGAGGCCCTTTGTGGACCTTGATTTCAGGCTCGGCGAAGGAACGGGCGCAGCCATAGGCATCTCGCTCGTCGAAGCCGCGCTCAAGGTCTATAATGAGATGGCCACTTTCGGGGACGCCGGGGTCTCTGAGAAGAACGCCTGAGATTCTCAGTAGATTGCTCCTCAGAATGACAGTAACTTCTGTCTAATGGAAATGATATGAAAGGCTTTTTGCTCGCCCTCCAGTTCCTTACGGTATTCCCTGTAAATAGAGGCCTGAAGGCAGATGCTGGCGAGCTGGGACGAGCCATGTCCTGGTTCCCACTAATTGGCGCGGCCCAGGGGCTTATCCTCATCATTGCCTATTTCGTATTCTCGACGCTCCTGCCCGAGAGCGTGGTAATGGGACTGCTGCTCCTCGTACTCGTCCTCACCAACGGCGGGCTCCACGTTGACGGATTCGCGGACACAATAGACGGCCTTGCCGGAGGAAAGACGCCGGAAGAGAGGCTCCGCATAATGCGCGACAGCGCAACCGGCGCCATTGGCGTGCTCTTTGTGGTGCTCCTCATGCTCCTTAAATTTCTCTCGTTGCAGGAGCTGCCCGAAGAGGCGAAGCTCCAGTCCATATTCCTCTTCCCGGTATTCGGCAGGTGGGCGATGGTACCGCTCGCGTGCTGGGCCACTTACGCGAGGCCGACAGGCGGGCTTGGCGCGGCCTTTGCGGGCAACTCCAAAGGCGTGCTCATTAAGGCTACAGTAGCGGCGGCCGTATTGCTCTCGCTCCTTCTGGGTGTCCTCTCGCTCGCGCTAGTCCTCTTTTTCGGGATTATACTCTATCTGTCGAGCGGGTACTTCAGGAGGAAGCTTGGCGGCGTCACAGGCGACGTATTCGGATTTCACAGCGAGACAGCCGAGCTCTTCTTCCTTTTGGGCGTGCTCGCCATGTCGAACATACTTTCAATAGAACTCCTGGAGGATTTATAAATGCACGCGACCAGGCTTTATCTCATAAGGCACGGGCAGGTCGTTAACCATCACGAGTACCGCTACAACGGCCACTTTGACGTCGATATAACTCCGGTCGGCATCGAACAGATTAACCGCATCTCGGATTTCCTCGCGCACCAGCCCATAAAGGCCGTCTATTCGAGCGACCTTCAGAGGGCAGTGAAGGGCGCGCGCATCATCGGCAACAGGCTCGGGATAAACCCGGTGATGGTCCATGACCTGCGCGAGCTGAACCTCGGCAGGTGGGAGGGCCTTACCAGGGAAGAGGCCATAACGAGATACCCGGAGGAGTCTGATTTCAGCTTCAAGGACGTGGCCACCTGCAAGGTGAAGGAAGGCGAGAGCCTGGTCGAGCTCAAGGCCCGCGTGATACCGGCCCTCGGGAAGCTGATTGAGAGGCACAGGCACGAGTCGGTCTGCATAGTGGCCCACGGGGGCGTAAACAGAGTCGTGCTGAGCGAGGCAATGGACCTGCCGCTCGAGAAGTTCTTCAGGCTCGAGCAGGACTACGGCTGCCTCAATATAATAGACTACTTCGAGGACGGCATGAAGGTCGTAAAATTGGTAAATGGTGGGCCTAATCAGGATATGCGGCCCACGGAAATCTACTGATCCTTTTCGATGTCTAATACTCGCAAAATACCCGCCTTCATCATAGCCGGCGCATCAAGCGGCTCTGGCAAGACGCTCGTCACGCTCGGCATTCTGGAGGCCTTGCGGCGAAGGGGTCTCGTTGTGCAGGCCTTCAAGGCAGGGCCTGACTACATAGACCCCGGCCTTCACAGCGCCATCCTGGGACGCCCCTCTTATAACCTTGACACATGGATGATGGGCATTGACGGCGTGCGCGCCACCTTCAGCAGCCGAGCCTCAGGAGCTGACTGCGCGGTTATAGAGGGGGTCATGGGCCTCTTTGACGGCAGGGGCTCCGGCGAAGAGGGATCGACCGCGCACCTCTCAAAGGTCCTCGGAGTTCCTGTAGTGCTTGTTGCCAATGCGGAGAAGGCCGCGAGGAGCATGGGCGCACTGGTCCTGGGCTTCGAGGCCTATGACCCGAAGGTCGATCTCAGGTGGGCGATATTCAACAGGGTGGGGAGCGCTCGCCACGCCGAGATGCTTAAGTCTTCCGTCAGGAAGGGCTCGAAGGTTACTCTCCTGGGCTCGATAGAGAGGGATGAGGACCTCAGGATGGAAGAGAGGCACCTTGGCCTTGTGACAGCTGATGAATCCGCAAAGCGGATAAGGGGAATAGCCGCAAGGGCCGCGGACGCGCTGGAAAGATCAATCGATATAGACGCGCTCCTCAAAGGCGCTCTCGTGAAGGTCAGGAGCTCGAAAGACAGGCATGCGCATGAAAAAGGGGTAAGGATAGCGGTGGCACGTGACCGGGCATTCTCATTCTATTACAGGGAAAACCTCGACATGCTCGAATCCTTCGGCGCTGAGCTCGCCTTCTTCAGCCCGCTTGAAGACAGGTCCCTGCCTGACAATGTATCTGCCATATACTTCGGGGGCGGATACCCGGAGCTCTATGCCTCAGGGCTTCAAAAGAACGTCCTGCTGAGGCGTCAGGTAAAGAGGCTCGCAACGGCTGGCATGCCGGTATACGCCGAGTGCGGCGGGCTAATGTACCTCGGCAGGGCCATTGAGCATAAAGGAAAAAAGTCCCTCATGGCAGGGGTCTTCCCATTCAAGACAAGGCTCCTCGAGAGGAGAAAGGCACTGGGCTACAGGGAGGCCGTCTTAAACGGGAACTGCCCTTTTTTGAAGAGAGGGAAGATACGCGGGCACGAGTTCCACTACTCAGAGATAGTCTCGGCGCCTGAGGGAACGAAGCTCGCTTACAGGGTGAACGGCATCACGAGCGAGGGCTTCGCGATGAACAATACCCTTGCCAGCTATCTTCATATCCATTTCGCGTCAAATCCGGCCTTTGCAGCGGGTTTTGTACAGGCCGCCAAAAAATACGGTTCAAGGGGAAGCAGATGAAACAGGTAGAGGCCGCTAGCAAGGGGATAATAACCGAAGAGGTGAGGGCAGTCGCGGCTGCTGAGAGGGTAGACCCTGACGCCCTGAGGGAAAAGTTCTCCGAAGGCGTCTGCGTGGTGCCTTTGAACAAGAACAGGAAATCCAGGCTCGTAGGCATAGGAGCAGGGTTGCGCACGAAGGTCAACGC
>CAZDUP010000088.1:2919-8630 GCA_964508625.1 uncultured Thermodesulfobacteriota bacterium | reverse complement strand
CGTCGTGCTGCAGTCCCTCGAAAGAGAGGAGAGGCTCTCATCAGAGCTTCAGGCAGCTGGCAGTTCGCTTGCCTCACGCGAGAGATATCTCGCGGACTTCAGGGAGGGTGTCTTCAGGATGCTCACTGACCTCGACAGGAGCGAGAGCGAGCTGAAGGGCGCTCTCCAGAAGCTCGGAGAGACGCAGATGCAGCTCGTCCAGTCGAGCAAGATGACCGCATTGGGCGAGCTCGCGGCAAGCCTCGCCCACGAGGTAAGCCAGCCGCTCACGGTGGTGCGCGGCCTCTCGCAGGGGGTGCTGCGCTCCCTTGAAGAGGGCACGCAGGAGTACGAGAAGATGAACCTCATCTCCGAGGCCGCGAAGAAGATGGAGGCGGTCGTAAAGCACCTGCGCGTATTCGCCAGAATAGAGCCGCCTGAGATGAGGACAATGGACCTTAACCAGGTCGTCCGTGATTCGTTCCTGATACTACGCGAGATGCTCCATTCGCACCTCATCGAGACCGTTATGGAGCTGCGGGAAGTCCCCCGAGTACTCGGCAACCCGAACAGGCTCGAGCAGGCGATAATAAACCTCGTCACCAACGCCCGCGACGCCATGCCTGAAGGAGGCGTGCTCACTGTAAGCACAGGCGCAGTCGAAGACGGCTGCAGGAAGAGCGCAGAACTCATCATACGCGACACCGGTTCAGGCATACCAGCCAATATCGTCGAGCGGATATTCGACCCGTTCATCACCACGAAGGAGGCTGGCAAGGGCACTGGACTGGGCCTTTCCATCACGAGCGGCATAATAAAAGAGCACCGGGGCGAGATACGGGTCTCGACCGGCACAAGCGGCACGGCCTTTCACGTAATCATACCTGCCCTTGAGAACGGTTGAACTGCCTTCAATGAAATGTTAGAAGACTTCCAAAGCATCCCTGACGAGTCACTATGCTCAGAGCTCTCCTCGACATAATACTACCGCCAGTATGCCTCATTTGCGCTGGCCCTGGCAGCGTTGACGGGCTCTGCCCTGCCTGCGCTCATCTTTTCGAACAAAAAAAGATCAGCTCTCCCCTGTGCACGATATGCGGCGGGCCGTTCCCGGATTCGGCAGGGCCTGACCATTCCTGCGGCCAGTGCCTGGCCGAGAGGGTCCCATTCACCTGGGCCAGGAGCGCCCTTGTTGCCGACGGCATTGTCCTGGACGCGGTCCACAGGTTCAAATACGGCAACGAGGTGAACCTTGCCCGCCCGCTCGCAATGCTGTTGTCCCGCATAGCCCTGCCCCATGCCCCAGGCGTGATAGTCCCCGTGCCTTTGCACGCACGTCGATTGAGGGAACGCGGCTTCAACCAGTCTTTGCTCCTCGCAAAAGAGCTGTCAAAGTCCACGAAAGCGCCTGTGGATTACATGAACTTAAAAAAACGCGTCGATACGCCTCAGCAGGCGAGGTGCGATGCCGAAGAGCGCAGAAGAAACGTCAGGGGCGCATTCGAGGTCAGGAGGCCCGGTGCGTTCAAGGGCGCCGTGGTCCTGCTCGTGGATGACGTCTACACGACCGGCGCAACGATAAAGGAGTGCGCCTCGACGCTCAAGAAAGACGGCGCAAAGGTAATGGCGCTCACGCTTGCGAGGGCGGTCAAGGTGTGATAATTTACAGGCATGAAATAAGTCCATCTGCTTTGCTGTCATCGTCGCGCGTAGTAGCGGCGTACGGCAAAGAGTACGCCTCCTTCCTCGCTCCCCCATTCAATTGGGGACTCGCATATGGAGCTTTTGAGCAGCTGAATAATCATAAGTTGGAGCAATAATGGGCAAGGTAATCACCCTCAGGACTCTTTTAAAAGAGCTTCCGAAGGCCAGAAAAGGCAAAAAGGTCGTCTTCACCAACGGCTGCTTTGACATACTGCACGCGGGACACGTAAGATACCTGAAGAAGGCGCGCTCTCTCGGAGGCATGCTCGTCGTTGGGATGAACAGCGACTCGTCCGTGAGGATGATAAAGGGCGAGAAGAGGCCAATTGTACCGGGCAGGGAACGGGCAGAGGTGCTCTCGGCCCTCGAGTGCGTTGATTACGTGGTCCAGTTCAGCGAGGACACGCCTGCAAAGCTCATCGAGGCCATCTGCCCGGACGTGCTCGCCAAAGGCGCGGACTGGGCTGCGAGGGACATAGTCGGCGGCGAGTTCGTAAGGAAAAACGGCGGCCGGGTGGCGCGGATAACCCTCCTGAAGGGCCGGTCCACGACCAACATAATAAGAAGGGTCCTGGAGCTTCACGCTGAACGCGTCAGCGGTAAACGGACTCGTTGAGCCTGAGCCAGTACTCGCAGACCCGCTCGACCAGCGCCGTATACTCGTCGAAGTCCACCGGCTTCACGAGAAAGCTGTTGGCACCGAGCCTGTAAGATGTCTCTATATCGCTTCTTTTGGTCGATACAGTCAACATCACGACCGGCACCATGCTCGTGCGCCCGTCAGCCCGTATCCTTCTGAGCACCTCGAAGCCGTCCACCTTAGGCAGCCTGATGTCGAGGAGGACGAGGTCCGGCCTCCCCTCATGCCTTTCTCCGAAGAGCCATTGAAACGCATCCTGTCCGTCGTATGCAACGGCGAGCTCCGCGTCCTTCCCGCATTCGGCAAACGCGCCCCTTGATAGCTCGACAGCCTCAGGAGAGTCTTCCACGAGAAGTATCCTCTTTGCCATCACCTTTTCCTTTCGAGAGTGAAATAAAAAGCCGCCCCTCTGCCGGGCTCGCTCTCCGCCCATATCCTGCCGCCATGCCGGTGTATGACCCTCTGCACTGTGGCCAGCCCTATGCCGGTGCCTGGGAACTCATCTGCCGGATGGAGCCTCTGGAAGGGATGGAAGAGCCGCTCGGCATATCTCATGTCAAAGCCTACGCCATTGTCCCTGACAAAAAATATTGTCCTTCCGTGCTCCTCTCCTGACGCGCCGACCTCTATGACAGGGTCCTCGGCCTTTGAAGTGAACTTCCAGGCGTTGCCGATAAGGTTCTCCATCACCATCCTCAAGAGGCCCTCGTCGCCCCTTACCTCCAGCCCACCTTCTATTATGACCCTTACCTCTCTTTCCGGCGCGGCCTTCTGCAGGTCTGTCATCATGGCCCAGGCAAGGCTGGAGAGGTCCACTGGCCCGTATGAGACCTCTGCCCTCATCACGTAGGAGAGGTTCAGCAGGTCGTCGATGAGCTGGCTCATGCGCCTGGCCGCCCCCCTTATCCTGTTGAGCTGGTCCTGCCCGTCCGGGTCAAGCCTCGCGGCCTGTTTTTTCAGGAGCAGTATGCTGAAGCCGTCTATTAGGCGCAGGGGCGAGCGCAGGTCATGCGCGACCGAATAGGTGAAGGTCTCTATCTCCCTGTTGGCCGCGGCGAGCCCCTCCATAGCGGTCTTGAGCTCGGCCGTCCTCTCCTCAACCCTCTTTTCAAGCTCCCTCGAGAGCTTCAGGACCTCCTCCTCGGCCCTCTTCCTGTCGGTTATGTCCTGGACGACGCCCACTATGCGCACAGGCCTGCCGGACTCGTCCCTTACAAGCTCTCCCTGCATTAATATGAAGCGTTCAGCCCCGTCCCCCCTTATTATCCTTATATCTACCGAGTAGAGCTTCCCTTGCAGGGCCTCCTCGATCTTCTCCCTCATGAAAGCCCTGTCGTCCGGGTGAACGGCTTCGATGAAATGCTCTATCGTATAATATTCGCTCTCAGGCCTCTGGAATATCCTGTCTGCCTCTTCGGACCTGTGAATATAATTCGCACGCACGTCCCACTCCCAGTTGCCTATATGCGCTATCCTCTGCGCCTCTCTCAGGGACGCCTCGCTCTTCCTCAATGCCTCTTCCGTGCGCTTCAACGCGGTAATATCGGTGACGACGCCGCAAAAGGCGTATTTCTTTCCGTTCTTGTCCTTCAGGATGAATCTTGTGAGAAGTGAATAATGGATGCCGTCAGGCAGCGGCACCTCCTCTTCGGTCTGAACAGGCCTTTCGGATTCTATCGCCAGCATGTCATCCCTGCGGAGCCTTTCGGCGATTTCACGCGGGAAGATGTCAAAGACCGTCTTCCCGTAGAGATCTTCCTTCGATCTTCCAAATGACTTCGCGAACGCCTCGTTGATGAAGAGCGTCCTGCCATCCAGGTCGTTCATGAATACGGAGTTGTCCATGCCGTCGAGAATGGCACTGAGCCTCTCTTCGCTTTCACGGCGCGCCTCCTCTGCCATGCGCCTTTCCGTCACGTCTATGACCCCTGCTATCGCCCCCCTGTACTCTCCACCTTCCATGATGGGCGCGCCCGCTATCGTAACGTAGAGCCTGCTGCCGTCCTTTTTTATGAACTCGGCGTCCGCGGTCTCGGTCAGGCCCCTTCTCCTCCTTTCTATCCTCTCCTTTGCCCTTTCAATCTCCGGGGCGTCCATGAAGTCAAATAGCGGCCTGTCCATGACCTCCTGCACCGTGTAGCCGAGCATCTCGGCCATATTCGGGTTGAGGTATATTATTACGTTCTTATCGTCTATGACCAGTATCCCCTCCTGAAGGCTCTCTATGAGGGTCCTGTACCTCATCTCGCTTTCGGCAAGGGCCCTCTCCGAGAGCCTTCGCTCGGTTATGTCCTGCACTATCCCGCTCATCATCGGCAGCCTGCCGCCACGCTCGACCGATAACGAGCCTTCACAGAATATTATCCTCTCGCTGCCGTCCTTCCTCAATATCCTGTGCTCCAGCCTGTAGGGCTTGCCTTGGGAGATGGCCTCATCAACCCTGTCCTTGACCATCTCCCTGTCGTCAGGGTGTATGAGCTCGAGATACTTGCGGAAGGTGGCCCCGAACTCCTGCCTCGACACGCCGAATATCCTGAAGGTCTCCTCAGACCAGTAGACCACGTCCTTACTCAAATCCCACTCCCAGCTCCCGAGGTGCGCTATCCTCTGTGCGTTGGCCATGAGCTCCCTCTCCTTCTCAAGCTCGGCTGTCCTTGCCTTGATGCTCTGGGCCATGTCGTTGAATGCTCCGGAGAGCACGCCTATTTCGTCCTTTCTCCGCACAGGGATCAGCACGTCGTAGTTTCCGGTCGAGACCATCCTGGCGCCTTCCACAAGCCGCTTGAGGTCCGTCTCTATTATTCTTACGAAATAATAGACAAGCGCGCCGGTGAGGAAAATTATCATGGCCGTGAGGACTGCGGTGTATAGCTGGAGATCCCGGACGCTTTGCAGGAGCTCGCCCCTGTTGACCTCCGCAATGAGGGTCCAGCCCATGACAGGTATGCACATCGAAGCCCCGGCGACCTCCATGCCCCTGTAGTCCCTGTAGACGCCCGTAAATTCCCTCATCTCTTCCATGCAAGCCTTGACTGGAGCGGTATCAACTTGCTGTCTGAGGACAGCGTCCGGGATGAACCTTGACTCTGTTATCATCAGCCGGTCGCGGTTCACGAGGTATATCTCCATCGTCTTCCAGTAGAACTTCGACGTCCATGACAGGGCGCCGATGTCGCGGATGTACTCGCCGGTGAAGAACTTCGCGAACTCTGAAAGCTCGACGAACCCTGTGATTACCCCTATGACCCTGCCATCTTCGACCCGGCTGTAGATGGGCGCGGATATGGCTACCTCCGGCGCGCCGGTGATGCCCCTGGCCACCTCCGTTATATAGACGCTCTTTTGCCCCCTTATGAAATAGTCCTCTTTGGATAAGTCCCGCCCCTGC
>CAZDUP010000088.1:0-2909 GCA_964508625.1 uncultured Thermodesulfobacteriota bacterium | reverse complement strand
CATAGTCGAGGCGAGCACCCTGCCGTCAGTGCCGGTTATGACGCTCAGGCGGTACATGCTCTTCAGAAGCGGCAGCTTGTACCTGATCATGTAGTCGCTCAGGAGCTTTCCGGTTAGCCCCCTGTCCTTCAATTGATCGAGCGATCTCACTATGAAATCATCTGTCGAGAAGTCCTGTATCCTCCTTCTGCTCATCTCGAGATAGAGGAGGACAAAGCCCTCCCTCTCGTCAGTGAATCTCTGAATGCTCCCGAAGACCTCCTCCTCAAGCTCATCCCTTGTGTGCGTAAAGACCACGAATATCGCGATAAATATCGGGATGAGTATCAGGAGAAATGCCGTAAGCACTCTATATGTAAGGGAAAACCTTATACTTCGCATCTTGCCCCCAAAGGCCCGCTGGTATTCAACCTCAGATTTCAAGTCTACTTTAAGAGCCCATGTTGTCAAACGGGGGCCGATGTAGCTTTGGCTACATATTCGTGGTATTTGTACTGGTATATTCTCAATAAACTGTTTTATGGAGGATACGGATGAAGAAGGTCTCCCTGGCGGCCGCGGCAGCCGCGCTCCTTTTGACGTCGGCGGAAGTGCGGTCCGAGGTAAACGTAAATATAGGCATAAACGTCCCGCCCGCGATAGTCGTGAGCTCGCCTCCCAACGTGGTCGTAATACCCGATACCTACGTCTATTTCGCGCCTGATATCAACGACGATGTATTCTTCTACGGCGGCTTTTGGTGGAGGCCGCACGCCGGCAGGTGGTACAGGGCCGCGGAGTTCAGAGACCCCTGGGTCTTGATAGAGATCGGCAGGGTACCGGGCGTGCTCATCAAGCTGCCGTCTGATTACAGACGCGTTCCTCCCGGGCATCAGAAGATCCCCTACGGCCAGCTAAAGAAGAACTGGCGCAAGTGGGAAAAGGAGCGCAGGTGGGAGAAGGCTTCGCATAAGCACAAGAGAAAAGAGATGCGCGAGCACAGGGATGAGCATAGGAGCCACTCCAAAGAAGGCCACGGCAAGGGCAGGCACGACTGAGGCACAGACTGACCTGATTTTCTGCTTCCCCCTTTCTAAAGGGGGACTGAGGGGGATTAGAAGAGGTCATGGATAATCTCCCCTGCCCTCTTTAGAAAAGAGGGGTAATACAAAAAACAAAAAGCCCCGCGCTCTACTGAGCGCGGGGCTTTTTACTTCCAGCCGTTTAAGGCTCAGCAGTCGTAGTACAGGGCAAACTCATAGGGCACCGGACGGAGCCTTATCGGGTCGAGCTCGGCCTTTTTCTTGTACTCTATCCAGGTGTCGATGACGTCCTGGGTGAATACGTCGCCCTTCAAGAGGAACTCATGGTCGTCTTTCAAGGCCTGGAGCGCCTCTTCGAGCGAGCCGCAGGCAGAAGGCACCTTGGCGAGCTCCTCGGGGGAGAGGCCGTAGATGTCCTTATCGAGCGGCTCGCCCGGATGTATCTTGTTCTGTATGCCGTCAAGACCTGCCATGAGCATGGCCGCGAAGGCGAGGTAGCCGTTGCAGGACGGGTCAGGGAACCTCACCTCTATCCTCTTGGACTTGGGCGAGGGCGAGTACATGGGTATCCTGATCGAAGCGGAACGGTTCCTTGAAGAGTAAGCCAGGTTGATCGGCGCCTCGAAGCCGGGCACCAGCCTCCTGTAGGAGTTCGTGCCCGGGTTGCAGAAGGCGTTGAGCGCCCTCGCGTGCTTCAGTATCCCGCCTATGTAGTACAGGGCCATCTGGCTCATGCCGCCGTACTCGTTGCCCGCGAAGAGGGGCTTGCCGCCCTTCCATATCGACTGATGGACGTGCATGCCGCTGCCGTTGTCGCCGAATATGGGCTTGGGCATGAAGGTAACTGTCTTGCCCCACCTCTTGGCAACGTTCTTCACTATGTACTTGAACCACATGAGTTTGTCGCCCATGCGAAGGAGGCTGTCGAACCTCATGTCTATCTCCGCCTGTCCGGCGGTGGCGACCTCGTGGTGCTGCCTCTCTACCCTGATACCGACGGACTCCATTACCATGCTCATCTCCGAGCGGATGTCCTCCTGGCTGTCGGTCGGCGGCACCGGGAAGTAGCCTTCCTTGTGCCTGGGCTTGTAGCCGAGGTTCGGGCACTCCTCGCGGCCGGTGTTCCAGATGCCCTCGACCGAGTCTATGAAGTAGAAGCCCTGGTTGGCGCTCTGCGAATACCTGATGTCGTCGAAGATGAAGAACTCGGGCTCAGGGCCGAAGTACGCAACGTCGCCTATGCCGGTCGATTTAAGGTAAGCCTCGGCCTTTGTCGCGATGTTCCTCGGGTCCCTTGAATAGGGCTCCTTGGTTATGGGGTCCACGATGTTGCAAATGATGCTCATCGAGGGCGTTTCATGGAACGGGTCCATGATGGCCGTGGTGGGGTCTGGCATCACGAGCATGTCGCTCGCGTGTATGGGCTGCCAGCCCCTTATGCTCGAGCCGTCAAAGCCGAGGCCCTCTTCAAAGATATCCTCCGAGAGCTCCCCGATTGGCACAGAAAAGTGCTGCCATATACCGACGAAATCGAGGAACTTGAAATCGACCATCTTCGCGTTTTTCTCTTTTGAAAGCTTCAGTACGTCTTTCGGCGTCATTACGTTAACCCTCCCTTATTATGTTCCCTGATAAAGGCTGCTGAAAAAAGTCCATCTGCTGCGTTGGCCTCGAAGCTCGCCGCAAAAGCATATGGAGCTTTTTGAGCAGCCTTAATATATTCCTGGAAAACGGCCCTCAGATAGCCTCTTCGCCGCGCTCCCCGGTCCTTATCCTTACGACCTCGTCCACGGAGGTCACGAACACCTTGCCGTCGCCTATGCGCCCCGTGCGCGCGGCGTTCACTATGGTCTCGACCACCTTGGCGACCATCTCGCCCCGCACCAC
>CAZDUP010000087.1:0-8690 GCA_964508625.1 uncultured Thermodesulfobacteriota bacterium | reverse complement strand
CCATTACCCCGAGGCCTATCTTCCTGTTGCCCTTTGCCATTGCGTCTATCTCCGCCGCAGGGTACTTGCTCATCTCAATGACATTGTCGAGGAACCTGACGCTAAGGGCGACCGTGCGCCCGAGCCTTTCCCAGTCCATCGTCCACCTGCCCCTGTCTTCCCTCACCATGAGCCCGATGTTTATAGACCCAAGATTGCATGGCTCATAACCGAGGAGCGGCTGCTCGCCGCAAGGGTTCGTGGCCTCGAAACGCCCGAGGCGCGGCGTTGGGTTCGCCCTCTCTATCCTGTCGATGAAGAGAATGCCGGGCTCTCCGCTCTTCCACGCGCTCCCTGCGAGGGTCTCGAAGACGTCCCTGGCCCTGAGCTGCCCGGACTCCATCCCTGTCCTCGGGTTTATGAGGCTGTATGTTGAGTCATCCTCAATGGCCTTCATGAAGCCGTCGGTGACAGCTACCGAAAGATTGAAGTTGGCGAACTCTGCCGGGTCTTCCTTTACCTTGATGAACTTCAGAATATCGGGGTGGTCAACGCGGAGCACGCCCATGTTGGCGCCCCTTCTGGTGCCGCCCTGCTTTATAGCCTCTGTCGTTGCGTTGAATACGCGCATGAAAGAGACCGGTCCGCTCGCGAGTCCGCCAGTGGAGCTGACGATATCGTCCGAGGGCCTCAATTTCGAGAACGAAAAGCCGGTGCCTCCGCCTGACTGGTGTATGAGGGCGGTGTTCTTGACTGAGGTGAATATGGCGTCGAGGGAATCTTCCACAGGAAGGACAAAGCAGGCCGCGAGCTGCTGGAGCCTCCTGCCGGCGTTCATTAGCGTCGGCGAGTTGGGCAGGAACTCGAGCGAGGAGGTCATCCGGAAGAATTCCTCCTCAAGACCCTTTGCCGCCTCCGGAGAGCCGAACAGAGACTCGGCCTGTGCGATATTGGCCGCGACCCTGCGGAACATCTCCTCAGGGGTCTCGACTATCCTGCCGGATTCGTCTTTTTTGAGATACCGCTTTTCAAGGACTGTAAGGGCGCCGGCGGAGAGCCTGATGGGAGACATCAGCTACCTCGTTTCATAACGTTTATAAAACGAGTCTATCAGCGCTAATGAGGCAGCGCAACCCTTGAGACCTGCCTAACAGGTAGCGCAGGCGGGCCCTTCTTTGCCGAGCTGGGTTATGGCGAGGAGGAGCTGCTCTTCGCTCATCATGCCGTGGTGCACGTAAAGGAGCATGCCGTCCTTTCCTATGAAGTAGGTCCTTGGCATGAAGTTTATCTGGTAGTCGCGCATTATCTCTCCAGTGGCGTCAAAGCCCGTGGGGAAGGTGAGGCCGAACTTCTTGACGAACTTGCGGGCGTTCTCCTCGGTATCGTCCACCGCTATTCCGACGAACTTCACGCCCTGCGCCTTGAACTCTGACCATGCGCTCTCGAACTCCGGGGCCTCGAGCCTGCACGGGCCGCACCAGCTCGCGAAGAAGTTGACGACCACGAGGGAGCCTTTCATGTCCTCGAGGCTAAGGTCCTTGCCGTCAAAAGTCTTTATCTTGAACAAGGGGGCCTTTACGGGTTCGGTCTTTGCGCTTTCAGCTGCCGGAGCAGGCGCGGCTGGCGCCGCCTCTTTTTTCTCATCCCTGCCGCAAGCGGCGCAGATGAGGAATACGGCTATCAGTAAGGAGCTTGTGAAAAGGGCGCGAAGGCCCGTTCTGGAAGGCATTTCAGTTCCCCGACGTTTTACGTCATTTTAACCGCTCTACGTGGCATTTACAAGAAAAAGGCATAAAAAAAGGCAGGCCGCGAGGCCTGCCTCTAAAAATACTCTCGAACCTGAATAAGAACTCCTTTTAGGCTGCGCAAAAAGCTCCAGATGCGAGGCCCCTGTTAAACCGGAGAGCGAGGAAGGAGGCGTACTCTTTCCCGTACGCCGCACAGACGAGCAACGAAGACAACAAAGCAGATGGAATTTTTGAGCGGCCTAAAGTGCTTTTTCTATCAATTCCTTTATCTGGCTCTTGGGCACAGCGCCAACAAGCTGATCAACGACCTTGCCGCCCTTGAAGAGAATAAGCGTCGGGATGCCCCTGACGCCGTACCTGCCAGGCGTGGCCGGGTTGTCGTCAACGTTCATCTTCGTGACCCTCAGCCTGCCCGAATATTCATTGGCCATCTCGTCCACGATTGGCGCTATGGCCCTGCACGGCGCGCACCAGCTCGCCCAGAAATCGACGAGAGCGGGCACATCGGACTTGAGAACCATGGTATCGAAGGTGGAATCTGTAACGTTTGTTATATTCTCGCCCATTTCCGTTTACTTGCTCCTTTCAGGCATTGAATAGTATCCGATTCAGCCGGTAAACCGTGGATTTCACGCTTCTGGCGCGCTAAATCCTGTATGAAATATAATGCAACGGCCAGGATGTGTCAACCAATTTGTCCCCCGGATGAGAGCTGTGAAGCCTGGATGCCCCCTCACTAAGGCCGATTATGGCTATATTCTCGCAGCGATGAGCTTTTAGGCTTGACAGCAAAATGCATTTTGGCGAAAATGTTGCGACCATGAAGGACGAAACACTTCTGCAATCGCTTGAGGACGCCGCAGAGCGGCTTTCCATAAAACTCTCGTACGAGGAGCTCAGGAAGGGCGAGGTCGCCTCTCACGGCGGCATATTCTGGCTCAGGGGCGAGAGGAGGATAATTATCCACAGGGGCCTGCCCACAGCCGAACGGATCGAGGTGCTAACCGACATCCTCTCGGGAGTGGACCTCTCAGGCATCCACCTGCCCCCTGAGGTCAGGGAAAGGCTCGAGAGGGCGGCTGAGAAAAAGGCCCCCAGGGCAGCCGAGGCCTGAAGACCATTTTGATTTGACCGCAAGACCCCGGATATACCCCATATTCCTGCTATTTTCACCCCTCTACCACTCTGAACCGAACCCGGGCATTACGACCGGCGCCCGAATTGCAGGGCCGGGTTTTCAATTGACTCTGGCAGACGTAAATGCTACCATAACAAGCGGCAGAGAAGCCTCTTTATGATGCAATATTACGGTACTGACCGGGGTCCCACAACCGCCATGGGATGGCGTCAGCATGGCCGCAGGCCGGATGAAGTCCGGCCGGAAAGGCCGCGGAGATAAGCCGTGAAAGATTCGACCAGCTTCAAGAAACTCCTGTTCCCCGCCTTTGCCGCGATGCTCCTGGTGCCCTCGTTTGCCTCGAAGGCCCCTGCCAAGGAACCAGGCAGGAAGTCGAGCACTGGCCCAGTCAACAGGGCAGACGCCTACTACTACTTCACCGCGGCGCAGATGCTCAAGAAGAGCGGCAACGCGGCCGGCGCCATAGAGCTCTACAAGCGCGCCATAACCCTTGATCCGGAATCTGCCGAGCTATACTCTGACCTCGGAAGCCTCTACATGGCCTCCGGCGACCTCGAGAGCGCCAAAAAGGAGCTCGAGACAGCGATAAAGAAGGACCCTGCCTTTGCGCCGCCATACTCGTACCTTGCCGAGATATACACATCGCTCAAGGACGAGAAGGCAGCCGCGGCCAACTACGCCAACGCCATCGAGCTCGACCCCGACAACGTGAAGAACTACCTGATGCTCGGCTCGATGTACGCAAAGACCAAGCAGTACGACAAGGCTGTCGAGGTCTTGAAGCGGCTCCTCCAGGTGAACCCTGATTCGGTCATGGCCTACTATTACCTCGCAAAGACCGAGTTCGACAGGGCCAATTACCCGGCTGCCGCCGAGTACTACAGGCAGGTCTTGAACGTCAACGCGGGCTTCGGCACCGTTTATTTCGAGCTCGGCATCACCTACGAGCTCGACAAGCAGACCGAGAAGGCCATCGAGAGCTACACGAAGGGCTTGAAGGTCATGCCGCACGACACGGGCATGATAACGAGGCTCGGAACGCTCTACATACAGCAGAACAGGCTCGATGACGCCCTGGAGCAGTTCAAGGCCCTTGAGAAGAACGAAGAGACGAAGCTCGACGCAATGGTGAAAATCGGCCTCATACACTTTGAGAAGAAGAGCTACGACGACGCGGCCTCGAAGTTCAGGGACGTGCTCGCGTCCAACCCGGACTTCCACAGGGTGCGCTACTACCTCGGCACGACTTATGAGGAGAAGGGCGAGCTCGCAGCAGCGGCGGCGGAGTTCAGCAGGATACCGGAGAAGGACACGAGCTTCATTGACTCCAAGATACACCTAGCCTACATATACGAGCGCCAGGGCAGGCTCGACAACACCATATCCGAGCTCAAGGAGGCCATAAAGGCCCGCGGCGAGAGCGTGGAGCTCTTGCGCCTCCTCGCCACCATCTACAGGGACGCCAAGAGATATACAGAGGCGATAGAGACGCTCGAGAAGGCCACTGCCTTGAAGCCCAAGGACCCGGAGCTCTTCTTCCTGCTCGGGGTGCTCTATGACGAGGCCAAGGCAGGCGACAAGGTCGTCGATACCATGTACAAGGTCCTCGACCTCGACCCGCTGCACGCGAACGCGCTCAACTACATAGGCTATTCCTACGCAGAGCGCGGCGTCCAGCTCGACAAGGCCGAGGAGCTCATTAAGAAGGCTCTTGAAATAAAGCCCGACAGTGGCCATATCCTCGACAGCCTCGGCTGGGTCTACTACAAGAAAGGCGACTTCGACAGGGCAATAGTCGAGCTTGAGCGCGCCTTGAAGCTGCTGCCCGAGGACCCGGTCGTGATAGAGCACCTCGGAGACGCCTACCTCAAGTACAACGAAAAGCAGAAGGCCCTCGCCGCCTACGAATCAGCTCTCAAGGCAAACCCAGGCTCAGCCGAGCTTCAGGAGACGCTCGAGAAGCTCAGGGACGAGTTCAAGGCCAGCAAGTGAGGCGTACACTTCTTTCCGTCATCTGCCTGTTTTTGGTCCTCGCGGGCTGCGCCGGCGTCAAGCCCAAAGAAACTCTTCCCCCTCCTGGCCGCGTTCCGGCATCTTTAAGCGCCCAGGCAGTTGTCGAGCTAAAGAGGACCATCCCGGTAAGCGGCAGGGCGCAGGTGAATGCGAAGAGCCCGGCATCGTTCAGGATAGAGGTGCAGGGTCCCTTTGGCCAGACTGCCGCCCTGCTTTCGAGCGATGGGGATGCCACGTACCTCCTGACAGAGGAAGGCCTCGAGGAATTCAGAAAAGGGTCTCCGGACACTCCCTACTCGCTCGGGCCAGAGGAGATAACAGGGCTCCTCCTGGGTGACCCGAAGGCCGGGTCAGGGACCCTCTCCGGCGCACAGGTTCGCAGGGACGAAGCCGGCCATATCACATCTTTTTTAAAGACCTCTCCGGGCAAAGACGACCTCAAGGTATCCCTCGACGACTACAGGGACGTTGCGGGGGCCCATATACCCTTCATCATAACTATTGAGAACGGAAAGAGAAAAATCGAGATCCGGTACAAGGCTGTCGAAATCGATACTGAAATAGACGACGCCGTTTTCAAGCCCTCTCAAACGGCTCTGGATGAAGTTAAATAAATTGACTAAAAATGCCGCATATGGTATAAAGATTATACTTTTTCCCCCACTCATCTAAAAGGCGTTCATGTCCAAGACTATTGCCGACATTTTCAAGACAGGCGAACTTGCCGTTTACCCGGCCCATGGAGTAGGAATAATACTGGGCGTGGAGACGCGGGAGGTCTCAGGGCTGAACAAGAACTTCTACATAATCAAGATCCTCGACACCGAAGCCACCATAATGGTCCCCACCGACACCGCAGCGACCGTGGGCCTTCGCAAGATCGTCAAGAAATCCATGGTCCCCAAGGTATACGACATCCTGAAGGACCGCACGGAAGTCTGCCTCGACAACCAGACCTGGAACCGGAGATACAGGGAGTACACAGACAAGATAAAAAGCGGCTGCGTGATGGAAGTAGCACGGGTGCTGCGCGACCTTTATCTCCTGAAGTACGACAAGGAACTCTCGTTCGGCGAGCGCAGGATGCTCGATACCGCAAAGAACCTCCTCGTTAAAGAACTCTCCATAGCAAAGAACGTGAAAGAGGAGAAGGTCGAAGAGGAGCTTGTCCGCCTGATGCAGCGGTGAAGGGGGTAGCGCCGTGTATCTCCTGATGCGCACCCTCCTCGTGCTCTTCGCCTCAGCAAGCGGTTACCTCATAGTCCTCCAGATAGCCGGCGAAGGCCCTCTCGTATACGCGGGCCTCGCAAGCGGCATCCTCATCGCAATCCTCGCCATCTTCTTCGAAAAACGCATAAGACGCACCCCGCTCCGGATAGTCCTCGGCGGGGCCATCGGCCTCATCCTCGGCCTTACCGTGGCAAACCTCCTCACCTACCCGCTGATGCTCAATTACAAGAGCGAGTACTTCGTTCTGGCCATATATCTCGTGACGAGCGTCATCATAGGCTACCTGGGCCTCTCCATCGGCATGAAAAAGGGCGACGAGTTCGACTGGCACAGGGTAATAGCCATATTCTCCGAGCACCAGAAGGGCGCCCATGAGAAGCCGAAGGCCATCCAGCGGCCGCTCGTCATAGACACTAGCGTAATAATAGACGGCAGGATAGCCGAGGTATGCGAGACCGGCTTCATCGACGAGAGGCTCGTTGTCCCGCAGTTCGTGCTCCAGGAATTGCAGCACATAGCCGACTCTTCCGACCCGGTGAAGAGGGCGCGCGGCAAGCGCGGCCTCGACGTCTTAAAGCAGATACAGGCGAACAAGGCCACGGTGGTCGAGATAACGGACAGGGACTTCCCGGAAATAAAAGAGGTGGACACCAAGCTCGTGGCGCTCGCAAAGGACATCTCCGGCAAGATAATCACCAACGACGCGAACCTCAATAAGGTCGCCGAGCTCCACGGCGTGAAGGTATTGAACCTCAACAGGCTCGCCACTGCAATGAAGCCCGTCGTGCTGCCCGGAGAGGTGATGAACATACTCGTCCTCAAGGAAGGCAAGGAGCACGGCCAGGGCGTTGGCTATCTCGAAGACGGCACCATGGTCGTCATAGACAACGCGCGGGAGCACGTTGGCAGGTCCATTGACGTGATCATAACGAGCGTCCTGCAGACAACGGGCGGGCGCATGATATTCTCAAAGGTCAGGGAAGACCTCCGCAAGGCAGCGTTCCAGTAACATCTCCTCCTTTCAAAAATCGCTTTGATTAGCCTCTGAATCATATTAAACTTGTCGGAATTGGCGTTTGTGCGCCTTCAATAATGGAAATGGAACGAAAGAGTACGGTAGCAGCCATAATACCTTCTGCGGGAATGGGCAGAAGGATGGGCTCCAGGAAGAAGAACTATATCGAGATCCTGGATATGCCTGTGCTGGCCTGGACGCTCGGCCAGTTCGAGGCATCCGGGTCTGTCGACGCCGTTATCCTCGTTGTGCCTCCTGGCGACGAGGGTTTCTGCTGGGATAATATTGTCAAGGCATACGGCTTCAAAAAGGTCGCCGATGTCGTGGCTGGCGGGGCCGAGCGGCAGGACTCGGTAGAGAACGGCCTCAGGGCTGCAAAAGGCAAATACGATATTATAGTAGTGCATGACGGCGCGAGGCCGCTGGTGACAACTGCCATAATAGACGCTGCCGTATCCGCCGCCATCGAGGACGGGGCCGCTATCGCGGGCGTTGCCGTGAAGGACACTGTCAAGGAGACGAGCGCCGGGTATGTGAGGGCGACACTCAAAAGGGAATCGCTCCTCTCTGTTCAGACTCCGCAGGCCTTTCGGCATGGCGTGCTCGAAGAGGCGTTCAGAAAAGCGCGGGCCGAGGGCTTTGAGGGGACCGATGAGAGCTCTCTTGTTGAGAGGATCGGCCAGGCCGTGCGCGTTGTCGAGGGCTCCTACGAGAACATAAAGATAACGACGCCGGAGGACCTCCTTGTGGCTGAATGCATATTGAGGAAAAGGGACAACATCACATGAGGATGGGTTTCGGATATGACGTACACAGGCTTGTCGAGAAGAGGAAGCTCATACTTGGCGGCGTTGCCGTTCCTTTTGAGAAGGGCCTGCTTGGGCACTCTGATGCTGACGTGCTGCTGCACGCCGTGATAGACGCGCTCATCGGCGCAGCAGGCATGGGCGATATCGGCAAGCACTTCCCTCCAACGGACGAGAGGTGGCGGGACTCATCGAGCATGGACCTCCTTGCCCGCACATCTTCCCTTCTTGAAGAGAAGGGCTTCTCCATAGGCAATATCGACTCTACCATAGTGGCTCAGGCTCCAAAGCTCCTCGGCTATATACCCGAGATGGTGAAGAACATCGCTGGCGTGCTGAAGTGCGACCTCTCCCGCGTGAACGTGAAGGCAAAGACTGAAGAGGGCTTGGGTTTTACGGGCTCAGGCGACGGCATCAGCGCCTACGCCGTTGCCGTCATAATCGGAAGTCAGGGCTGAATGGGCATCGTAAGGACAAGGTTCGCGCCAAGCCCGACCGGGCCTCTGCACCTGGGCAACGCGAGGACCGCGCTCTTCAATTACCTCTTCGCTCGGCGCAATAAAGGGAGCTTTGTACTCCGCATTGAGGACACTGACAGGGCAAGGTCGACATACGAATTCGAAAAGGCCATATACGAAGAGCTCAAGTGGCTCGGCCTTGAATGGGACGAAGGGCCTGACATTGGCGGCGAATTCGGGCCGTACAGGCAGTCTGATAGGCTCGGCATCTACCTGAGCGAAGCCGAGAGGCTTATAGCTGAG
>CAZDUP010000086.1:2958-8709 GCA_964508625.1 uncultured Thermodesulfobacteriota bacterium | reverse complement strand
ATACAGGTCCTCGGCACTGCGCGCGACGGGGCAGAGGGCGTTGAGATGGCAATGCAGTTGAAGCCCGACGTCATAACCATGGACCTCGAGATGCCGAGGATGGACGGACTCGAGGCCACGGAGCGCATAATGGAGCGCATGCCCACGCCTATCATCATGGTGAGCTCACTGACCAAGGAAGGCGCCAAGTCCACCTTCTCCGCTCTCGACAAGGGCGCCGCCGACTATATTTCGAAGAACCTCGTGACGTCCGCCCTGGACCTCATGAAGATACAGGACGAACTCATAGGGAAGATAAAGGCGCTGGCAAGGAAAAAGGGGCAGTTCCTGTCGCTCAGGCCGCAGACGGCGCCTGTTTACGCGGCGCCAGCCCCGGTGCAGGCCCCGCCTGTTCTGCCAAGAAGGGGCTATTCGACCCTCAAGGTCGCCTTCGTCTCCATCGGCGCCTCCACCGGCGGCCCGAGGGCCGTTCAGTCCATTTTGTCTAACCTTCCGTCTGGCATGGAAGTAGGCATACTCGTCGCCATCCATATGCCAAAGGCCTTTACCGGCGCCTTTGCCGAGAGGCTAAACGAGCTCAGCAAGCTGGAGGTTAAAGAGGCTGAGAACGGCGAGACCGTCAGGCCGGGACAGGTCTTCGTATGCCCCGGGGGGATGCAGACCAGGGTAAAGAGAAGGAACCTGACTGACTTTGTCTTCACCATAGACGACGAGCCCAGGGAAGCGCTCTACAGGCCGTGCATAGACCTGAGCATGACTTCCGTTGCCGAGTGCTACCCCGGAAGGTCGCTCGGCGTGATACTCACGGGTATGGGGCACGACGGCAGGGATGGGATGAGGCTTATAAGGGAGAAGGGTGGAAAGACGCTCGCCCAGAGCGAGGAGTCCTGCACAGTGTACGGGATGCCGAAGGCCGTCATAGACGCAGGCCTTGCGGACAAGATCGTGCCGCTCGATCTCATAGCTGCTGAAATAGTAAATATGATCTGATCCGGAGAGTCTTTTAAATGGATATATTGACGATAATAGGAACCATCGTTGGCTTCGGCGCCATCCTCGGGGGACAGGTCCTCGAGGGCGGCTCCATGGGCTCGATAATGCAGTTCACGGCCGCCATCATAGTCTTCGGCGGCACCCTGGGCGCAGTGCTCGTGAACTACCCGATGCACACGGTCACGCTCGCGATAAAGAACTTGAGGCTGGTCATCTTCAGCAACGAGGGCGACCCGTACACGACCATAAAGCTCCTATCCGACCTTGCGGCAGTTGCCAGGAAGGACGGCCTGCTGGCCCTCGAGACGAGCATAAAAAGGGTGCAGGACCCGTTCCTCAGGAAGGGCCTTCAGCTCGTGGTAGACGGCACCGAGCCCAAGCTGACCAGGGAGATACTGGAAATCGAGATAGCGCACGACGAGGAGCACAACCTGACCTCGGCCAAGGTATTCGAGAGCGCAGGCGGCTACGCCCCGACCATAGGCATACTCGGAGCCGTGCTCGGCCTCATACACGTCATGGAGAACCTCGCTGACCCGCAGAAGCTCGGCGCAGGCATAGCCGTGGCGTTCGTCGCTACCGTCTACGGCGTCGGCTCCGCAAACCTCCTGTACCTGCCTCTGGCAGGAAAGATGAAGATAAAGATACGGGAGCAGGTGATAAGGCAGGAGATGATGGTCGAGGGCCTCATAGCCCTTTCAGAGGGTGAAAACCCGAGAAGGGTCGAAGAGAAGCTTACCGGATTCCTTCGTGAATCGCAGAGAAAGAAGTAGGGGGCTATGGCGAGAAAAAAAAGGCACGAGGAGCACGAGAACCACGAGCGCTGGCTGGTCTCCTACGCGGACTTCATCACCCTCCTGTTCGCCTTTTTCGTGAGCATGTACGCGATATCGTCGGTGAACGAGGGCAAGTTCAGGATATTGAGCGAGTCGTTGGCCATAGCCTTCAACCCAAGCATGTTCACCTCGACCAGGATGCAGGAGGGCCCGAGGTTCGTAAGAGAGCAGCGTTCGCACATGGCCCAGGAGTTCAAGGACATGTTCACGAACAACTATCAGAAGATACAGGCCGCACTGCAGGAGCTTGAGAAGGACAAGAAGCTGACGCTCATACAGGACGAGCATAAGATAACCATAAGGATATCCGAGGGCACCCTGTTCGAGCCCGGCAGCGACGTGCTTCTGCCGGAGGCCCTGCCTGTCATCGACGAGGTGGCGAGGGCGCTCACAGGTCTTCCCAACAGCGTGCGTATCGAGGGGCATACTGACAACGTGCCGATATCCACCGAGCGGTTCCCGTCGAACTGGGACCTTTCGTCGGCCAGGTCTCTGAAGATACTCAAGTACTTCATAGACAGCCACGCCTATGATCCGAGGAAGCTATCGGCCCTCGGCTTCGGCGAGTTCCAGCCCATAGACACCAACGACACGCCCTCAGGGCGCATAAAGAACAGGAGGGTCGATATCATGGTGCTCGACCCGAACATGTCGCCGATGAGGTAAAAGAGGCGTTATGCCTCAAGTTGGCGCTGGTTGCGCCGAAATAAGGGAGAGTCGACAAAAGCAGGAGGTAACCAGGATGGACCCCAAAAAGGAACTTGATTCGAGAGAGGTACTGCAGCTTGTCACGTTCAGGCTCGGCAACGAGGAGTTCTCGCTCGATATCCTGCGCGTGCAGGAGATAATAAGGCAGATGGAGCTCACCAGGGTGCCGAAGGCACCGGATTTCGTGGAGGGCGTCATCAACCTCCGCGGAAAGGTGATCCCGGTCCTCGACCTCAGGAAGAGGTTCGGACTCGGCATTGATTCGGGCACCAACGAGACCCGCATAATCGTCGTCGAGGTGGGCAACAGGACCGTGGGGCTTAAAGTTGACGCGGTCTCCGAGGTCCTGCGGCTCCCGGCAGACAGGGTGGAGGCACCTCCGGCCATGGTGACGGGAGTCGACTCAGACTACATCAAGGGCGTAGGCAAGCTCGACGGAAGGCTCCTTATACTGCTCGACGTGGAGAAGGTGCTCACGAGGAGCGAAAGGGAGTCGCTGGGCGCGGTCGCCTGATATGGGGATATTCTCGCGCATGGATTTCAACTCGGTCAGATCGAGGTTCCTGGGGAGCTACGCGGTCCTTGTTGCGCTCTTCCTCATACAGATGCCGATAATCTATTTCCTCGTCAGCACCATGAGCAGGAACTACGCCCAGGTAGAGAGCGCCGGAGAGCTCAGGAAACGGTCGATTGAGATCAATTATGTCCTCAACAGGCACATATTGAACGGCGAAGAGGAGCTTGAGGCCGTATTCCAGGCAAAGAAGGCCGAGTTCAGCGATATAATCAAGGGCCTCAAGTCCGGCAGTTCAGGGGTAGAAGTGGTCTCCGGCGGCTCGGCTGCCGCGGAAAGGCTCGGTGAGCTCGAGGCCAAATGGGAATCAATGAGAAAGGCCCTGGACGACGCGATGGAGAGCGGGGACGAGCTCAGCGCCACTATGGTCGAGCTCGAGGACACGACCTATCCCATGATAGAAAAGATCGGGTCGTCGGTAAGGAACGCCGAGCTCGCCGGCACGCTAAAGTCAAAGACGGCAAGCCTCTCGTACCTCATGGAGCGTTACGCGAGGACGAACTACGACAAGGATGACCTTAAGGAGAGGATCTCCGGCGCGGTCAGGGAAACCGACGCGGCAATAGAGAGGCTCGGCGACTCCGGGGCCATTGGCGAGCTCTGGGACAGGAGAAAGGCGCTCGTCTCAACCGGCATGGAGACGAAGGACAGGTTCAGGGCGCAGATGGACGAGCTCGCCAACGTCTATACGCCCCAGGTAGCAGAGGCCTGCGACGAGCTGTCTAAAGAGATATCGGCTTCTGCCAGAAGCGGCGCCAAAAAAGGCGTGGCGAGCATGGCCATAGCGCTCATCCTCTCCATAGGGCTCGGAGCCTTTTTCATGTGGCTCTCAAACGAGCACCTTCTTAAACCCCTTGACCGGATAAACAATGCACTGAAGGACCTCTCTGAAGGCGACCTTACGAAGAGGGCGGGGATCAGGGTCAGCTTTCTTGGCATTGAGATCGAAGACGAGGTCGTCTCACTCAGCAGGAGTGTTGACTGCATGGCAGAGAGCATGGCCGGTGTCATTGGCAGGATATCGGAATCATCCACTCTTTTAGCGTCTGCCTCGGAAGAGCTCTCGGCCTCGGCAGGCCAGATATCCGCCGGGGCTGGCCGGCAGTCCAGCCAGACGACCCAGGTCGCCACGGCCATGGAGGAGATGAACGCTACCGTAATGGAGGTCGCCAGGAACTCCCAGCAGGTCTCGGAATCGGCGAGGGAGGCGCAGAACATAGCGGTCGAAGGCGGAAGCGTAGTCGAGCAGGCCATAAAGGCCATGCAGGAGGTCTCGGAATCCACTGCGCTGACAGCGGGGACGATAAAGGCCCTTGGCAAGAGCTCAGAGGAGATAGGCACGATAGTCTCCGTCATAAACGACATAGCCGACCAGACCAACCTCCTTGCCCTGAACGCCGCGATAGAGGCCGCGAGAGCGGGTGAGCAGGGCAGGGGCTTTGCCGTCGTCGCCGACGAGGTGAGAAAACTCGCGGAGAGGACCACGAGGGCGACAAAAGAGATAAGCGGGATGATAAACAGCATACAGGCCGGCACCGGAAAGGCGGTCGATGCCATGTCTGAAGGCATGGAGAAGGTCGACAACGGCGTGAATCTGGCCAACAGGGCCGGGGACGCTCTGAAGCAGATAGTCACGGGTGTAGAGGACGTGACGTCGCGCATAACCCACATAGCGACTTCAGCCGAGGAGCAGAGCTCGACGGCTGACGAGATAGCCAGGAACATGGAGTCCATCGCTGATGTCGCCAGATCGAACGTGACTGCGACCGCCGAGGTAACCGGCGCGACGGATGAGATGGCCAGGCTCGCGGCCGAGCTTCAGGAAATCGTGTCCAGGTTCAGGCTTTCAGGCACAAGTGCCGGCGATAAGGAGCGCGCTTTTGAAGCAAGATCCGGGAGATCCGGCCTCAGGGCCGCCGGTTGACAGACCGGTCCCGGTAACGAGAGGAGAGGGGAATGAACGCTGCAACCAATACCGCAAAGAGCCTCGAAGAGATTATAAGCAAGTCGCTGGAACTGCCGGTCCTGCCAGCGACCACGCAGAAGGTCCTCGCGATGATGTCCGACCCGGACGTCTCGATTGAGAAGATAAAGAGGCTCATAAGCGCGGACCCCGGTCTAACGACCAAGATACTGAAGATCGCCAACTCGGCCTTCTACGGGAGCTACAGGAACATCGAGAACCTCACGCAGGCGATCCTGAGGCTAGGCCTCAACTCGGTGAGGAACATAGTTGTGGCGACCTCGATGAAGAACGTATACAAGAGGTTCGGCCTTACGGAAAAGCTCATCTGGGAGCAGATGATGGGCTCGGCCCTTGGTGCCAACGTCATAGCAAAGCAGGCCCGGCGCTCGGACCCTGAGGACGCATTCATAGGGGGGCTCCTGCACGACGTTGGAAAGGTCGTCCTCAATAACGAGTTCCCGGAAAAGTTCGCGCTCGTCATGCAGAGGGTGTACAACGACGGAGTGCCGTTCGAAGAGGCTGAAAAGGAGGTCTTCGAGTTCTCTCAGAGGGAGGTCGGGGCCTTCATAGTCAAGAAATGGGGCTTCCCGGAGAAGCTCGAGACGCTCATACGCTCCTTCGATGACCTCGGGGCGCTGGCGGCAGACAAGCATATAGCGAACCTGGCATATACC
>CAZDUP010000086.1:1216-2948 GCA_964508625.1 uncultured Thermodesulfobacteriota bacterium | reverse complement strand
ACCATCTCGCTGGCCGATAAGGTATGCCAAAAGTTTGGCATGGGATGGAGGAAACCTGGCGGCGATGACGTCAAATACGGGCAGCTTCCCGGGCTCCTCGATATACCCGAGGGCCAGGTAAATCAGCTCGAAGAGGCGGTCAAACAGTCGTTCGCGCAGAGCGGAGACTTTCACTGAGCTGATTTTTCTGCAATTTTCGACCTTCCAGGGGCCGCAAGGCCCCTTTTTTCATTTTCATCCCATTCCAGCCTCCATGAACGTCAACCCGAATATGACAGCAAGGCATGGCTTTTGCAGTCTAAAGGCCCCGAAGCCTCTACGGCTTCCCATGTCAGACCTTCAGAGGTGCGGTCATGTTCATCTGGGCAGTGATACTCCTTTCCATAAACGTAGCGTTCATGTCAGGGATACTCTATATCCTGCTCTTCAGGCGGGGGGCCATGCTCAGGGCAACTGATACGACCCCGGCAGACGCGCTCCTGGCTGAGCTGAGAGGTGAATTGAGCGAGGTGCGGGCCGCAACAGCGAGGCTCGGGACTGACTTTGAGCAGTACGGCAATAGGCTCTTTCAAAGGCAGTCGGAGATAGAGGAGATGATAGGAAAGGTCCAGGCAGCGGGCAGGGACGGCCTCCAGGGCCTGTCTGAGGACGTCTATTCCAAGGCCATGCGCATGCACAGCTCCGGCGTGCCGTCAACCGATGTCGCTAAGAGCCTGGGGCTTCTGAACGGGGAGGCTGAGCTTCTCTTTTCGCTAAAGCGCATGTAGGGGAAAAAAATTCCCGGTGAGGAAAAAATCTCCGCGCGTATTGATGGAGAACGCCAGCTTTTCTGAAGAATTGCTTTGAATTTGTGTTGGCATGGCCGTTGCAATTATATCTGCGCAGGTTGTCTTAAGGAGGGGTTTCGATGGATAAGGGTATTTTTGTGGCTCTCTCAGGCGCAGTCCTCCAGGAAAAGAGGATGGAGGCGCTTACAGACAACCTCGCGAACGTCAATACCTCGGGTTTCAAGGGGTCAAGGCCCCTTTTCGAGGACGCTATCACCGATGCCTATAACGTGCGCACCTTCGGCAAGCTCGACGACGTTGTGACTGATACGAGCCAGGGCCCGCTCCAGAGGACAGAGAGGAAGCTCGACGTCGCTATGAAGGGCGAGGGCTTTTTTGCAGTGGAGACTTCCAGCGGCATCCGGTACACGAGGGACGGCAGCTTTACCCTCGACAAGGACGGCGGCCTTGTGACAAGGGACGGGGGCCGTGTGCTCGGCGAAAACGGGCCCATCAAGCTCCCCGGGACCGACGTCAAGATTGACGCCTCCGGCCGCATCAATGTCAACGGCGTGAACGTTGGGAGATTGAAGCTCGTTGACTTCACCAACCCCGGCGCATTGAGGCGCGAGGGCTCCTTTTTCGCGGCTCCGAAAGGCGCCGGAGAGGTGCCTGCAAGCCCGAACACACAGGTGGAGCAGGGATATATAGAGGCGTCGAACGTCAACGCGGTCCGCGCCATGACGACGATGATAGAGGCTATGAGATCGTATGAGACGCATACCAAGCTCATCCAGTCAATAGACGACATGACCAGGAAGGCCGTCGAAGAGGTCGGCAGGACAGCTTAATCAAAGGAGGGTTTTTCGAGATGATAAGGGCTTTGTGGACAGCCTCCACCGGCATGGAGGCCCAGCAGATGAACATAGACATAATCGCCCATAACCTGGCGAACGTCAACACAA
>CAZDUP010000086.1:0-1206 GCA_964508625.1 uncultured Thermodesulfobacteriota bacterium | reverse complement strand
AAGAGCAGGGCCGACTATCAGGACCTACTCTACCAGGAGATAAAGTCGGCTGGAGCCTCCTCTTCGCCATCGACGATGGTGCCCACGGGCATACAGATAGGCCAGGGCGTAAGGACGGTATCCACCGAGAAGGTCTTCACGCAGGGCAACTTCAAGCAGAGCGGCAACCCGCTCGACATAGCGATAGAGGGCGACGGCTTTTTTCAGATAACGCGGCCGGACGGCTCACTGGGTTATACCAGGACAGGCGAATTCAAGGTAGACAGCGAAGGAAGGCTCGTCACGTCAGACGGATACCTCCTTGAGCCGCAGATAACGATACCCTCCGACGCGCTGACTGTAACAATAAGCGCGGACGGCATAGTCTCGGTCACGCAGCCCGGCATCCCGGTGCCCACGCAGGTCGGCAACCTTGAGCTCGCGAGGTTCATCAACTCCTCGGGCCTGCAGCCCATCGGCAAGAACCTCTACACCGAGACCGCCGCGTCGGGCGTGGCTACAGTAGCTGCCCCAGGCACTGACGGCCTCGGCACGCTCGCACAGGGCTTCCTCGAGATGTCCAACGTAAGCGTTGTAGAGGAGATGGTCAACATGATAGCCGCGCAGAGGGCCTACGAGATAAATTCCAAATCCATTCAGACGACGGACGAGATGCTTCAGACCGCCAACGCGATGAAGAGGTAATGGATGAAGCTCCTTGGCCTGATATTCATTGCGATGACTTTCCTGCTCGCCCCTGTATGCGCCGAAGCGCGCCAGGACGCGAGAAGCTTTGTCAAGGAGCAGCTCATGAAGGACCTGCCCTGGGAGGCATCTGCAATAGAAATAGACCAGATAGAGATACCCGGATTGGAGATGTCCGCTGGGTATGATTCAATTAAACTTTCATTGCCAAAGAGGATCACGTCTCCGGGAAAGGTCTCGTATTCCCTGGATGTAAATACAACGGGCAAGGGCACGAAGGTATTCTGGGGCACCGCGCGGATAAGGGTCTACAGCGATGCGGTAGTTGCATTGAAGCCGCTCAAGGGAAAGACCGTGATAGAGGCGGACGGCTTAAAGGTTGCTCGCGTAGAGATAGATGAAGCAGCCGAAGCATTTTCGTCAATTGAGGAGCTCACCGGAATGGTAGCCGAGAGGCCCATAAGCGCAGGCTCGGTCATAAAGAAAAGCTATGTGAGGCCACGTGTGCTCGTCAAGAGGGGT
>CAZDUP010000085.1:5785-8719 GCA_964508625.1 uncultured Thermodesulfobacteriota bacterium | reverse complement strand
GCAAAGGGCGGGCTCCTGTACACCAATATGCACACGACCGCGCTCTGCTCTCCCACGCGCTCGTGCATAATAACCGGGCGCAATCACCACTCAAACGCGATGTCTTGCATTACCGAGGCATCTCTGGGATACCCGGGCTCGAACGGGTACATCCCCTTTGAGAACGGCTTTCTCTCGGAGATACTCCAGAAACATGGCTACAACACATACGCCATAGGCAAATGGCACCTTACACCCGCAGAGCAGGTAAGCGCAGCCGGTCCGTACGACCGCTGGCCTTTGGGCCGCGGCTTTGAGAGATATTATGGATTTCTGGGCGGCGACACGCACCAGTACTACCCGGACCTGGTCTATGACAACCACCAGGTAGAGCCGCCGGCTACGCCCGAGCAGGGCTATCACCTGACAGAGGACCTTGTGGACAGGTCCATCCAGTTCATAGCTGACGGAAGGCAGCTCGCGCCGAATAAGCCCTTCTTCCTTTATTTTGCGCCCGGAGCAATGCACGCGCCCCACCACGGTCCAAAGGAATGGGCGGACAGGTACAAGGGCAAGTTCGACGATGGCTACGAAGCCTACAGGGAAAAGGTACACAAGAGGCAGATAGAGCTCGGCATCATTCCGCCTGATACCAGGCTTTCACGGCACGACCCCGATGTGGCAAAGTGGGAGAGCCTCTCTCCCGATGAAAAACGCCTCTATGCCCGAATGATGGAGGTCTTCGCGGGCTACCTCGAGCATACGGACCACCACATCGGAAGGCTCTTGAACTTTCTTGAGAAGACCGGTCTTCTTGACAATACGCTAATAATGCTCATCTCCGACAACGGCGCATCAGCCGAGGGCGGACCGACCGGCTCGGTGAACGAGAACAAGTTCTTCAACAACGTCCCTGAGCCGCTCGAGGATAACCTCAAGGCCATTGATGAACTGGGCGGGCCCAAGTACTTCAACCACTACCAGTGGGGATGGGCATGGGCCGGCAATACGCCTTTCAAGAGGTGGAAAAGAGAGACATACCGCGGCGGCACCTCAGACCCGTTCATAGTCCACTGGCCAGCCGGGATAAAGGCCACCGGAGAGGTGCGCACACAATATGCCCACGCAATCGATATGGTGCCTACCGTGCTCGAGGCGCTCGGTCTGGAGCCGCCTGATGAGATACGCGGGGCTACCCAGTCACCGATCGAAGGCGTAAGTTTCTTTCACACACTCGACAACGCCGGGGCACAGAGCAATCATAACACGCAGTACTTCGAGATGTTCGGACACCGCTCAATATACTATGACGGCTGGAGGGCTGTATGCCCGGTGCCGGGGCCTTCCTTCACCGAGGCCGGGGCAGGCTTCGGAGAGATGGAGATAACAGAGGAGAAGCTGAAGGAGCTGGATGCGAAGGGATGGGAGCTCTACCATGTTGCCGAGGACTTCTCCGAGTCGAACAACCTCTCTGAGAAGCACAGGGACAAGCTCATAGAGCTTATTGCGACCTGGTATGCGGAGGCGGGCAAGTACAATGTGCTCCCCATAGACAGCCGGGGAACAGCCCGCTTTGCTGAAGAACGTCCGCAGCTCACCATTGAAAGAAAGCGGTACACCTATGTCCCCGGCACTTCGAGCGTGCCTGAGAACGTGGCGCCAAAGGTCCTTAACAGGCCGCACAGCATCACTGCTGAGGTGGAGATAACCGACAGCGCCGAGGGCGTGCTACTCTGTTACGGCTCTGCATCAGGCGGCTTGACCCTGTTCGTAAAGAACGGGAAGCTGCACTATGTCCATAACTACGTAGGAATAAAGGAATTCCATGTTGAATCGAGCGAGGAGGTGCCTAAGGGCCGCTCAGAGCTCAGGTTCGAGTTCGAGCCGACCGGCAAGCCTGATATCGCGCACGGGAAAGGCGCCCCGGGAAGGGCCCAGCTCTACATAAACGGCAGGCTCGTGGGCCAGGCAGACCTGCCAGTGACAGTGCCGCTTACCGTAGGCTTAGCTGGCGGACTTCTCTGCGGAAGGAGCGCCGGTTCTACGGTGAGCTCCATGTACAAGGCGCCCTTTGCCTTCACAGGTAAGCTATTCAAGGTCACTATCGACACCTCAGGCGCGCTTACCAAGGACACACAGGCCGAGTTGAAGATCGCGATGGGACACCAATAGAGAAAGCGGCTTAGCGGATTATCGAGGGCGCGCTGCGTGCGCAGCGCGCCTATACTCTCAAGGCTGCGTCCCTTGTCCGGCAGAGCGCACAAAGGCAAGTCCATTCATTTAACCAGAGGGTGGGCGAATGCAGGAGCAAGGCGGGAAGAATACCATAACTCGCAGAGGACTTTTTTTTGTGGCCCTCTGGTCATCCCTGATTCTGCTTCTTTATGCCCTGGGCGGGTATGCTGGAGCCAGGCAGCTGCTTCAATACAAGACCGGGTCGGAAAAAGCGCGGTCGTCCGTTTTCGGCAGCGAGCCTGCCCGGCCAGCCGCACAACCCGGCATCAAGCCAGTAGATGTAGTCACGGGCATCTACATAAATTACATCGGGGAATTTTCCCTGCGGGAGGGCAGCTGGGCCGCTGACTTCGATATCTGGTTCCGGTGGAGCGGCGCTGGAGTCAATCCCGGAGAGAGTTTCCGCCTTGTCAACGGCGAGGTTGACTCAAGCAAAAAGATAGAATCCTACTCCAGGAATGGAGAGAGGTACGAGCGGTACCGCGTAAATGCGAGCTTCAAGAAGTCCTTCGACACCGGCAGGTTCCCATTCAGCGACGAGGTCCTGGCTATCCAGGTACAGGACGCCGGCCGCGGGCCCGGGGAGTTGCGCTATGTCCCTGATGAGAGCGGCAGCGGCATAAGCGCCTCCGGCTTTCCCAATTACCTCGAGCTTAAGAAGGTGATGATAAAAAACGAGCCACCATCGCCCGTGCGCGGGCCCAGTCAGCCTGTTGCAGA
>CAZDUP010000085.1:0-5775 GCA_964508625.1 uncultured Thermodesulfobacteriota bacterium | reverse complement strand
GGCCGGCACCAGGCTTGTCTTTGCCATGCTCGTAGACCTGCCCAGCGCGGCCATCTACATGAGGACCTCCCAGGCGCTCTTCGCGTCCGTAGTAATTGCCTTTATAGCGTTCTTCATAAAACCGTCTTTCGTGGACCCGCGCTTCGGGCTTGGCATCGGCGCTGTCTTCGCGGCGGTCGCCAACAACATAGCTGTCCAGGCCGCGCTTCCTCCGCCGGTGCAGGTCACGCTCCTGCAGATGGCCTATGCCGCCGGACTTGCGACTATCATCCTCACGCTCATACAGTCTGCCATATCGCTGTACATACTTGATACGCTTGGCGACGAAAGGCTCTACCATTTCTTTGACAAGGCGTCATTTGCCGCATTCCTGATCGGTTATACGACGGTAAATCTGGCGCTGCCTGTCGCGGCAAGCGTATGAGGGGGCGCGAATGGATGATTCATTGAACCGCATATTCGAGGACATCATCGGCAGGGTCAGCGGGCCGATGAAGTTCCGGCTCCTCCTCCAGCCTCTCATGGCGGCCATCTTCGCTGTCCGCGACGGCTGGAAAGACGCCAGGGAAGGCCGTCCAGCCTATTTCTGGGCTGTCTTTTCCCATGCCGGACACCGGAGGGAGCTGCTGCGGGACGGCTGGAAATCAGTGGGCAAGGTCTTCGTAATCGCGGTCCTCATTGACGCGGTCTACCAGGTGCTCGTCCTTGGATGGTTCTATCCAGGGGAGGCCCTGCTGGTCGCCGCTCTCCTGGCGTTTGTCCCCTATCTGCTCATCAGGGGGCCGGTGAACCGGATAGCGAGGCGTTTTAAATGACCTTCAATTTGAAGAGAAGGCAGGACACAGACCGGAGAGAGCATGACGCTTGTATCGACAAGCACGAAACTCGCCATTGAGCGCACGAATCTCGCATACGAACGGACGCTCATGGCCTGGATACGGACGGCTGTGTCATTGATAACCTTCGGGTTCACCGTCTACAAGCTCTTTCAATTCGAGGAGAGGGAGGGACTTCAGCAGATAGTCGGACCTCGGGAGTTCGCGCTCATAATGATCACCATCGGATTGGCCTCCCTGATAATGGCCGCTATACAGCATGTATACAGAAGAAAGGCTCTGTCAGAACAATTTCCTGGTCTCCCGCGTTCGGTGGCGGCCTGGGCCTCGGCCCTGACCGCGCTCCTGGGGATCGGGGCCTTGATTGCCGTGGTCTTCAGGCTGTAGCCCATCGCAAAAAATTAATTAACTACGAAATAATTCTTGCAGGCGGATTGCGAACCGGCAAATCGGTGCTAGACTATGTTGTATCCAAGCGTATGTTCCGTTATTCCAGTCTTATTTCATCAAAAAAAGAGTGATTCTAAGGTTTTATCTCACAATCCGTGCTGCGGTCGATGTCCGATAAATAACTGGTCTACGGCTTTAACGCCAGGCCAGCCGGGGATTTCTGTTTTGAACAGTGCCGTATAATACACAACAATGAATACAGCAAAGGAGAATGCTCATGTTCAAGAGGCTGGTTGCGGCGCTGTGCGTCATCATGGGGACCACTACACTGGCTCTGGCGCAGGATGAACAGGATGAGAGAAGCAAGCAGGATGTCACTTTTGAGATCGAAGGGCGCTACTGGTTTCCGGATTTCAAAGGCGACTTGCGGGTCGGCCTCGGCTCGATACGGGGAACTGAGCTTGACATCGAGCGGGACCTGGACCTCGACCTTGACAAGGACATACCCATAGGCAGGGTCACCTGGTACACAGGGCCCAAGAGCAGGATATTCTTCGAGTACCGCAGGGCGCAAGCCGATGGCGAGGTGACGACCACCACGCCTATAACCTTCAAGGATGCAACATTCGACGTCAACGCCCGGCTCGCCTCCGAGCTCGAGATAGACTTCTACAGGCTGGGATGGGTATGGCAGTTCATTAGCCTGGCTGACGGCAAATTCGAGCTGGGCACACAGCTCGAGGCAAGGTACGTGGATGCCAGCGCAACTCTTGAGGGGCAGATCGGAGGACAGTCCGCGTCGAGGACTGAAGACATCGCCGCGCCCTTGCCCCTCATAGGACTTGCGCTCGACTGGTACCCTATCGATGAACTGGACATATTCGCCAGCGCTGTCGGCATACCTGAAATCGAAGGGGCGAGCTATTTAAGCGCCGAGGCCGGGGTGAAGTTCGTGCCAATAAGGAACCTGAGCATCAGCGGCGGCTGGAGGCATGAAGAGGTGAAGGTTGAGGACGATGAAGATTTTGTGGACGTACAGTTCACTGGTCCATTCGCCGCCGTGTCGTTGAGGTTCTGAGTCTTTGAAGCGGCTCGCTCAGCGAGCGGTCGAAACCTGCGAAAGGTATCCAAACGAAAAGGGGTTATGCGATTTCGCATAACCCCTTTTCTTTACCAGCCTGACAAGCGCGCCGTCAACCTCTTTGCCCGTCCTTCAGTTTTTCATATAGCGGCAACTCCCCGGTCAACAGCTCCGGGATTTCCTCTGCCGGCCGCGGCTTGCTCAGCAGATAGCCCTGTATATCGTCGCAGCCGTGTTCGCGGAGGAATGCCAGCTGCCCCTCGGTCTCTACGCCTTCCGCGACAAGGTTGAGCTTCAGGTTGCGCCCAAGGGAGATGATCGCATCGATGATAACGCGGTCATCAGGGCTCGTCTCGAGGTTCATGACAAAGGAGCGGTCTATCTTGAGCGAGTCCAGCGGCAGCCGGCTCAAATAGTGCAGAGACGAATAGCCGGTGCCGAAATCGTCGATCGAGATCTTTATACCCAGGCCCTTTAGCTCCCGCAAGGTGCCGATCGCCTCATCCGGATTTTTCATGAGCGCGCTTTCGGTAATCTCCAATTCCAGATACCTCGGGTCGAGCCCGGCGTCATCCAGCGCATTGCTCACCATCTCCACAAGATTTCTCTGGTTGAACTGGTGGCAGGACAGGTTTACCGAAACGGTGACCGGGTCGTAGCCTGCGTCCTGCCAGGCTCTGTTCTGCATGCACGCTGTGCGCAATGCCCATTCGCCGATAGGATAAATCAATCCGTTTTCCTCGGCTATGGGGATAAACTGGGCTGGAGGTATCATGCCGGTATCAGGACGCTTCCAGCGCAGCAGCGCCTCCATGCCGTTGATCCTTCCTTCGGCCACGGATTTCTTCGGCTGATAATAGAGCAGGAACTCGTCGCGCTCCAACGCCTTATGGAGCATGTTCTCGATGGTCAGAGATTCCATCGTCCTGGCGTTCATGGCATGCGAGTAATACTGGTGATTGTTTTTCATGGTCGCCTTGGCATGGTACATGGCGATATCGGCGTTCTTGATAAGTTCATCGCCGTCCACTCCGTCAGTCGGGTAGATGGCTATGCCGATGCTTGCCGTGATGAAGATCTCCTCGTCGCCTATCTTGTAAGGCGCGGAGATGTCCTTCAGGATGCGAAGCGCGACCTTTCCCGCATCCTGCTCGTTGGAGAGGTTGTGCAGCAGCAGGACGAACTCGTCTCCGCCAAGCCTGGAGATGACGTCCGAGACCTGGCCGTCGTCCATGCGCGCGAGATAGTCGAAACTCCTTACCGCCTTCAGGAGCCTTGCCGTCACCTCCCGCAGAAGCTGGTCTCCCGCGACGTGCCCCAGGGTGTCGTTGATCCGCTTGAAATGGTCGAGGTCTATAAATAGCACGGCCATTGATATCTTGTATCGTTCCGCGTAGGCAAGCGCCCTTGTCAGAAGTGTCCTGAAAAAGGTCCGGTTGGGGAGATTGGTGAGGGAATCGTAATGCGCGAGTATGCGCAGATGTTTTTCCGTTTCTTGCTGGGCCTTGATCTCCTGCTTGAGCGTGGATATGCGGGACATGAATACCAGCACTATCGATACTATTATGATATCGACGATCAGGGCATCGAAGAATCCTATGATGAGGACCTCGTCGGAGACCTCACCCCAGAGGAGATGGCTCAGGAGGGTCGAGCTCAGAAAAGTAAAGAGCTCGGAAAAGAGCACGGATATCCACAGGACGTGCCACGGGCTGATGTCGCCGACTTTGTTCGTGATTTTTTCAGCTACGGATGAAAGAAAGCTCTTCATAAACGTCCATACTACTTTTTTGAAAAAGGCAAATTGCGCCCTGGCCAGAGTCTTTCGAAGTCCTTGTGGCCCGGATTGCTCCAGTGTCGCTGTTAAATATCATTTCAGTTTATTTACAGTTCTGCCGATATGTTCGGTAGACCCGACATAAACTTGTTTTTAACAGCAATAAATGTATGTGAAAAATTGTGAAATTCGCTATTAAAAGGGTGTTTTTTTGTTTCCACCCCAAGAGACATCCTGCCTGTCAAGGCCATGAAAATGGCTTGACTAGCGTGCGCCCTGATAGTGTAGAATGCCATTCTCTTTATGCTTACATGGAGGCGGAGCGTATCAATGGAGAAAAGAAGCACAAAGAGATTATCGGTAAACAGGGAAGCCATCTTTAGCGCAAACGGCCTCTCCTGCAAATGTTTTATCATCAGTATATCTGAAAACGGGCTTCAGGTCATAGTACCCAAGGCACAAGGACTGGAGGGGGGCCATAAACACCAGCGCTTCATGCTCCAGCTGCCCGTTGCCAGTTCCCGGAAAATCGAGATATCCTGCACGGTGATCTGGTCTGACGGCGAGATAATGGGGGCCCGGATTGATAACCCTCCCGCCGATTACAACGCGTTTTACAGGCAATCCTATTTCGAAATCAAAAAAGACCTTTCGCACGATTCTATAGCCGTCATAGGCGTAGGATGCCATTATCCAGGAGCGCAGAACCTCAAGACCTTCTGGGAGAACATCCTCTCCAGGAGGCGAGAGTTCCGGCGGCTCCCCGACCAGCGCCTGCCGCTGGCTGATTATTACGACGCCGACCCGGATGCCCCGGACAAGACATACGGCGACCGCGCCGCTGTCATTGACGGGTTCTCATTTGACTGGGTAAAAAGAGGAATACCCAAATCGGTGGTGGACTCCTCAGATATCGTCCACTGGCTCGCATTAGAGGTCGCCATCAGGGCGCTCGAAGACGCCGGATACAGCCGCCACAGGACGCCGTGCGACCGCACGGGCGTCATACTCGGCAACACCCTCACCGGAGAATACAGCCGTTCGCAGAACATGCGGCTGCGCTGGCCCTATGTAAGCAAGATAGTGAAGGCCGCTGCCGCGAAAAAGGGGCTGCCGCAGGAGGTCACAAGAGACCTCCTTGATACAATGGAGGAGTTCTACAAGTCCGCGTTCGCGCCTGTCACGGAAGACACCCTTGCAGGCAACCTCTCGAACACGATTGCCGGAAGGATATGCAATTTCCTCGATCTGCACGGCGGTGGATACACTGTTGACGGCGCCTGCTCCTCATCGCTCATAGCGGTCGCCACCGCGGCATCGGCGCTCTCCAACGGCACGATCGACCTCGCGCTCGCGGGCGGCATAGACATAAGCCTCGATACCTTCGAGCTCGTGGGTTTCGCGAAAACAAAGGCGCTCACCCGCGGCGAGATGAGGGTCTATGACAAGAAGGCAAGCGGCTTTATTCCCGGTGAAGGCGCGGGCTTCGTTGTGCTCAAGCGCCTCCAGGACGCGCGCAAGCACGGTAACTATATCTATGCGGTGCTGCGGGGATGGGGCATATCCTCTGACGGAAAGGGCGGCATTACCGCGCCAAAGGCCGAAGCCCAGGCGCTCGCCATAAAACGCGCATACGGCAAGGCCGGTTATGCCCCCTCGAGCATAGATTTCATAGAGGGGCACGGCACCGG
>CAZDUP010000084.1:7376-8755 GCA_964508625.1 uncultured Thermodesulfobacteriota bacterium | reverse complement strand
GGCCGGCATGACAGCGCCTTTTTTCTGCCCGATGACCTCGGTGCTTACGGTATATGACCTGCAGCATGAAAACGAGCCGCAGAACTTCAACAGGTGGTATCTTTTGTTCCTGAAGTCGATAATACGCCTGAGCGCAAGGAGCGCTGAATCGGTGCTTACGCTCTCGGAAAGGTCCAAAAGAGACCTTGTAAGGGCTTACGGGCTATCCCCCGGGCGGGTGGCGGTCACCTATCTCGCGGCCGACAGGTCGGTCTTCTTTAGAAGGACAGACGCGGAGATAGCGGCCCTGAGAGGGAAGTACGGGCTGCCCGACGAGTATATCCTCTATATCGCGTCATCGCTCCCGCACAAGAACTACGAGAGGCTGCTCGAGGCATTTGCGAAAGTAAGGGAAAAGAGGCCCGGAATAAAGCTGGTGCTCACTGGCGCCCGAGATTACGGCCACGAGGCGATAAAGGCCAGGATAGAGTCGCTCGGGTTGAATGGCCACGTCATCTTCCTCGGCTGGCTGCCCTTCGAGGATATACCTGTCATATATTCGGCGGCAAGCCTCTTCGTCTTCCCGTCTTTGCACGAGGGCTTCGGAATCCCGGTGCTCGAGGCCTTTGCCTCTGGCACGCCTGTCGTATGCTCAAAGATAGAGCCCCTTGACGAGGTCGCCGGAGACGCCGCCCTTTTTGTAAATCCGCTGAATGCAACGGAAATGGCCGAAGGCATGCTCAAGGTCCTGGGCGACGGACAATTGAGGGACGCGCTCGTGGCAAAGGGGCTCAAGAGGGCAGGGGAGTTCAGTTGGGAGAGGACAGCCTCCCAGACGCTTTCATTCATCGAGCGGACAAAGGCAGGGTGGGCGCAATGAGAAAGCCGCACAGGATAACGATAGTGACCCCTTCGTATAACCAGGGGCATTTCATAGACCGGACCATAAGGAGCATCCTTGACCAGGGTTATCCTGACCTCGAGTACATCGTCATGGACGGCGGGTCAAAGGACAACACCGTTGAGATTTTAAAGAAATACGATTCCAGGCTCAAATGGACCTCTGAGCGCGACAAGGGCCAGTCGGACGCGATAAACAAGGGCATCCGGCAGGCAACGGGCGATATAATCGCCTATCTCAATTCCGACGACCTCTATGAGCCGGGCGCGCTCAAAAAGGTAGCCGATTATTTCGAAAAAAACCCGGACAGGCTCTGGTGCACGGGCAAATGCAGGATAATAGACACTGATGGCAAAGAGGCAAGGCGCCTCATCACTGGCTACAAAAATTTTTTGCTTGGCAGATACAGTTATAATATACTCCTTGTCACGAATTTCATCTCTCAGCCCGCGACATTTCTGAGGAGAGAGGCCTTTGAGCGCTTCGGGCTCTTCGACGA
>CAZDUP010000084.1:0-7366 GCA_964508625.1 uncultured Thermodesulfobacteriota bacterium | reverse complement strand
AGCACCGCGTAATGGATTACGAGTTCTGGCTGAGGATCGGGGCGTCATCAGCGCCCGGCATACTCGACAGTTATCTCGCCTCGTTCAGGGTTCACCCGGCATCGAAAACGTCGAGCGCGTTCCACAGCACCTTCAGGGAGGAGCTCGAAGTGGCGAGGAAGTATTCAGGCTCGAGCATGCTGAACGGCCTGCATTATCTAAGCAACCTCGGCATCCGGGCTGCCTACACGGCCCTTGATTCAGCCTCCAGACGCAGGGGGACATAGGAGATCCTCATGGCTAATGAACGGAACATCCGCAGGAAAAGGCCGGCCCTGTCCAGGACAGCTGCTGTCCGGCCCAGGACCATGGAGAGGAGGGCCGCGCTCAAGGGTATCTCTCCCCGAAGGTCCGGCGGCAAGCTCTACGCCGCAATACTCGCCGGCGGCATAGGCAGCAGGTTCTGGCCCTTGAGCAGGGAGACGACCCCGAAGCAGCTCCTTAAGGTTGTCGGGGACGAAAGCCTCCTGAAGTGCACCATAAAAAGGCTCCAGCCCCTCGTGCCTCCAGAGCGGGTCATGATAGTGACCAACGCCAGGCAGGCCGAGATAATAAGGCTGCACCTGACCTGCGACAGCTTCACGCAAGCATCCCCAGGCTATGTGATAGAGCCGATGGGCAGGAATACGGCTGCGGCAATAGCCCTTGCCGCCGTGGACCTGTACAGGAAGGACCCTGAGGCGGTCATGGCCGTGCTGCCGGCAGACCACGTGATAGAGGACGGCAAGCCCTTCAGGGCAGCCCTGAAGGCCGCCCTGCAGGCAGCGAGGGATGGACACCTCGTCACCTTCGGCATCGTGCCCACCCACCCGGAGACAGGCTACGGCTACATAAAGTCAGTGCCACGGGCCTTCAAAAAGGTAGAGGGCTTTGCCATAAGAAATGTCGAGAAGTTCGTTGAGAAGCCTGACATCAGGAGGGCAAGGCAGTACCTCAAGGACGGGGGCTATTACTGGAACTCAGGCATCTTCCTCTGGAAGGCCTCCAGGATACTCGACGAGATGAAAAAGCACCTGCCTGATACATTCGAGAGCCTCACCACGTACAGGGACGCGGAAGGCCTCGCTGCCGCGTACAGGAACCTCAAGGACATTTCCATTGACCACGCCATCCTCGAGAAGGCGAAGGACGTAGTCGTGATACCGGCCAACTTCCCCTGGTCTGACATGGGAAGCTGGAGCTCGTTCAACACGGTCCTGAAGCCTGACTCCGAGGGCAACATCGTAAGGGGCAGGGTCGTGGACATAGGCTCGAAAAACTCTATCGTACTTGGCTGCGACAGGGCTGTGGCCACCATAGGCCTCAAGGACATGATAATAGTCGATACGCCGGATGCCACGCTTGTCTGCCCGAGGGAGCGCGCGCAGGAGGTAAAAGAGGTCGTAAACGTCCTCAAGAAAAAGGGCTACACAGAGCACGAGATACACAGGACGGTCGAGAGGCCCTGGGGCTCCTACACCCTTCTTGAGACCGGCGAGGGCTACAAGATAAAGAAGATAAGGGTCGAGCCCAGAAAGAGGCTCTCCCTCCAGCTCCATCACCACAGGAGCGAGCACTGGGTCGTGATATCCGGCATGGCGAGGGTGACCAGGGGCGAAGAGATAGTCGATATCGGCATAAACCAGTCCACGTATATCCCGAGGGGCGTGAAGCACAGGCTCGAGAACCCCGGGGAAACGCCCCTAGAGATAATAGAGGTCCAGAACGGCGAGTACGTGGAAGAGGAAGACATAGTCCGTTTCGAGGACGACTTCCAGAGGAAATAGGGCAATGGCGCTCGAATCGGGCATAGACGTAATATCGATAGAGAGGATAAGGAGGGCGGCGAAGAGCGCGCGTTTCCTCGACAGGGTATTTACGCGTTCCGAGCTTGATTACGCCTTCTCGAAGAGGGACCCGATGAGGCATCTTGCAGGCAGGTTCGCGGCAAAGGAGGCATGCCTGAAGGCCCTGAGGGCGGACCGACGCGAGCCCGTGAGCTTTAAAGACATAGAGGTGGTAAGAGGGGAGACGGGCAGGCCCACGCTTGCCATCGGCCAGTCGGCAAAGGGCCTTCTGGGAGGAAAGCTGGCTTACTTGAGCATCGCTTACTCAGGCGACATGGCCCTGGCGTTCGTGTCGATCGCGTAGGTGCATTTGCGGTCAATGAACTGCCCAGCCGCAAACAACATGGTATCTCTTTAGACCTCCCCTCCCTTGACGGGAGGGGATAAGAGGGGAGGGGAAATATTTTCACCCCCTCTCAGCCTCCCTCGTCAAGGTGGAGGAGTTTTATAAACGCCGCAAGCGGCGGAGAATTCAATCCTTCAGAGACAAAAAAATAATTCCAAGGGTCATCGATGAAGCGAGAACAATGGGGTTCAAGGATCGGCCTTATCCTGGCCATGGCCGGAAACGCCATAGGCCTCGGCAACTTCCTGAGATTTCCGGTCCAGGCCGCTGACAACGGCGGCGGGGCCTTCATGATCCCGTATTTCATCTGCCTCCTGATCCTCGGCATACCTCTCATGTGGGTCGAATGGGGCATCGGCCGCTACGGCGGCGCGCTGGGCCACGGCACGGCCCCTGGCATGTTCGACGCGCTCTGGAAGAGCAGGCTTGCCAAGTACGTCGGCATACTCGGCATCTTCCTGCCGCTCGTCGTCGTCATCTATTATACGTACATATGCTCCTGGACGCTGGCCTTCAGCATCTTTTCCATATTAGGAAGCTACCCGAGCCCTGACAGCATATCAACCGCCTCCTCAGCCTCAGAGTACCTGAAGCCCTATCAGGCATATCTCTACGACTTCATTGGGGCCTCCGGGGGCGGCGCCTGGCTCTCTCCGGAGCCGGTCGCCTACGTCTTTTTCCTCATCACGCTCCTGGTGGGCTTGTGGATACTCGGCAAGGGCATCTCCGGCGGCATAGAGGTCTTGAACAAGATAGCGATACCAGCCCTCTTCGCAATGGCCTTTATCCTCTTCCTGAAGGTCTTGACGCTCTCTTCGCCGACAGACCCGTCGATAGGCTTTTCAGAAGGGCTCTCATTCCTCTGGGAGCCGGATTTCAGCGGAATCTTTGACGCCAAGGTCTGGCTTGCCGCAGCCGGGCAGATTTTCTTCACGCTCTCGCTGGGTATGGGCGCAATCATGACGTATGCGAGCTACGTGAAGAGGGACGAGGACATCGCACTTGACGCACTCTCCACCGCGAGCCTCAACGAGTTCGCCGAGGTGGTCTTCGGCTCGACCATCGCGCTCACCTCGGCCGTTATTTTCTTCGGCATGCAGGGCGCGACAGAGATAGCGGCTGGCGGCGCCTTCAAGCTCGGCTTCATCAGCATGCCGGCTATATTCACGCATATGAGCTACGGCCAGTTCTTCGGCTTTCTCTGGTTCATGCTCCTCTTCTTCGCCGGGCTCACCTCCGTCGTTGCTCTCTCCCAGCCCGCGGTAGCCTTTTTCGAGGATGAATTCGGATGGGAGAGGAAAAAATCCGTTATCGTCCTGGGCGTTATCTTCTTTGTCTCCGCTCACCTGCCCATATTCGTAAGCGGCGCACTTGATGAGATGGACTTCTGGGCAGGGACCTTCGGCCTCGTCATACTCGCGCTCTTTGAGATGGTGATCTTCTTCTGGATATTCGGGGCTGACAGGGCGTGGGAGGAGATAACGAGGGGGGCGCACATCAGGATACCAAGGGTCTTCTTCTACATAATGAAGTACGTGACCCCGGCCTTCCTCATCCTGATACTTGCGGCATGGACATACCAGCAGCTGCCTTCGGTGCTCGCCAAAGGGGACACCGGCGTATGGATAGCAAGGGGCTTTCTCGCGGCCCTTCTCATTGCGCACATCCTTGCGGTGCGGATAGCATGGAAACGGAGGCGGCTATGAGCGCCGGAGGATGGATATTCCTTGCCCTGTCGTGGGGGGTCGTTACGGGCTTCGTGGTCTTCTGCTTTTATATGGTCTTCAGGAAGATGGGTTTCAAATAGCCCGCTTCAATGTCCGCGCACGTTGCGGCGCGCGAGCCTCCTGGCCTTCTTTATCCTGTGGCGGACTACCGCGTTCTTGACCAGATAGTATGATGCTGCCGTGAATACAGCGGTCACTACCGCGTTTCCTACCAGGAAGACCAGATATGCCCAACCTGCACCGGAAAGGAAGCCTTCGCTCCTGGCGGTCTCATAGATAGACGCGTAGTCCTCTCTCATGATGAAGCTTCCGACCACGGCGCTTAAAGTCCAGAAAAATGGAGCGGTCAAAGGGTTTACAATAAAGCTCCCGAGCACAGCCGACGCCTTGTTGGCCCTGAGGACAAAGGCCGCGGCAAGCGAAAGGATAGTGCCAAGGCCAAAGGTCGGGAGCACGCCCATGGCAACTCCGATGGCAGCGCCCCTGGCGATGCGCTCGGGCGGGTCATCTATGCGGAGTATCCTCAGATAGATGAGCCTCGCCCTTCGGCCGATCCTTGCGAGGAGGGCCTTCTTGTCAGTAGAGCTTCTGGGTGTCCTGCTTTTTTTAGCCATTCCTATAGATTTAAGGTATCACACGCCTTTTAAGCAAGTCAACGGGTGCCGGGCCTGAATATGCGAAAAATCATTACTCTGTCCCGGGTTTTACGATATACTGTCCAGCGTGAAGAGCCTGGCGCCGGTTTTGATATGGCTTTTGCTCTTGCCTATGCTCGCCCCGCTTTCAAAGGGGGGCTGCCCGCATATGGGAGAGGACTGCGACCACGGCGACGCATGTCCGGCCAGGGTCCAGCAGGCGGCGGCTGATATCTGCCATACCGGCGGCCATGATGATCCCGGCAGCGCCCGGGAGGTATGCGGCGGGATGTACATAGGCTGCAATGACAAGTCTCCGGACGTAATGAACGCGCTGGAGATACCGCTGGTCGTAAACAACTCCTCCCCGGACAGGGCCTATGCCCTGAGCGGGGAGATACCCTCTCGATTTGCGGGAACTCTCGATCCATTTGCCAGTTCCAGCGAAGAACCTCCCGAGTCCACTCTCTTCTCCTGAAAACGGGCGCAGCCCTACATAATCCAACTGATATCAAGGAGACTGAGATGAGGAAGTCTGTCCTTTTTCTGCTCTTTTTCGCCCTTATTTCGCTCTCGGCAAGGGACGCCTCTGCGGTCGGCGAATGCGGTCTTTCCTGCTGCATTGCCGGTGCCGCGACATCGGGCGTGACACTGGCCGAGAACCTGGGCCTTTCGCTCGTATACGAGTACTCGTACATGAAAACGATAAAGAACGGAACCGACGAAGTTAGCCCTGACGAGGCAATCGCCATCAATAAAGCCAAATTCGGCAGCATGTCTTACAGCGTGCCCACAGAGATGATAATGCAGAAGATATCCCTCGTGGGAGTAGTGCCCGTGAACGAGAGATTTCAGGTCATGGCCTCTGTCCCGTATCTAATGAACGACATGGACATGAGGATGCAGATGGGCATGATGCCGGCGAGAGACCACAGCATGGCCAGGGTCGAGGGCCTCGGCGACATATCCATCATGGGCCTTTACACGCTCTACGCCGATGCGCCGATAAGGCCCGCCCACCGGCTCACGGCCGGCCTGGGCGTCAAGACGCCCACCGGCTCCACGAGCGAAAAGACCTCCAGCGGCTCTCTTGTCCATGCGATGATGCAGCCGGGCAGCGGCTCGTGGGACCCGCTCTTCATGATAAATTACACGAGGGGCATTTACCCGCTCGTCTTCCAGGCAAACCTCTTCTACCAGCTTACGACAGAGGGCTACAACGGCTATGAGTTCGGAGACAAGCTCTCACTTGACCTCGTCGCGAGGTATCAGGCCGCCAACTACGTCAACATAGGCCTTGATATCAACGCCATGCACGCCGAAAAGGACGTGGACCACGATGGCAAGTACACCAGGCGCGCGACCTCAATGGCCGACAACCCGGACTACACCGGGCTCGATTCGATATTCATCACGCCCGTTGTCCAGGCCAAGATACCCTCTACCGGAGGGAGCGTGGAGCTCAAATACCAGATCCCCGTTTATCAGGATGTAAACGGCTTTCAGCAGGTGGTTGACTGGAGGCTCTTTGCCACGCTCGTATGGGTATTTTAAGCCATGAATGCGAAATACCTGTTTATCTTCCTCTCAATATCATTATCGCTCCTCTCCCCTGCCGCCGCAACGGCGGCAGGGGAGGGGCATGCGCTCCATGAGCTCAAGCCCTTTGTCGTGCAGCCGCCCAAAAAGCCTATGCCAGCGCCGGAGTTCAGGCTCAAGGACCTCGATGGCAGGGAACGGAGCCTCTCAGAGTTCAAGGGCAAGGCCCTGCTCATTCATTTTTGGGCGAGCTGGTGCGAGCCATGCAGGCAGGAGTTCCCGGCCCTCTCAAGGCTCGCGCGCGAATACAGGGACAGAGGGCTTGTGGTGCTCGGTATAGCGGGCGACTCGAATGAGCGCGTTCAGGCGTTTCTCAAGGAGAGCCCGGCAGGCTTCCCGGTGTTCATCGACCAGTACGGCTCTGCCATGAGGGACTACCATGTTAAAGTCATACCTGTATCGGTGCTCATCGGCAGGGACGGGCGCATTGCAGGCATCCTTGCCGGGCCAAGGGAATACGACAGCCCGGCGGCGCTTAAATTTTTTGAAAATTTTCTCGAATAGTGCGAAGGCATAACATTTTGAAAAAATTGAGGAATTTCATTGCGCAACCCTTTTCGGGCGATAAACAGGTAAAAAAAGACCTAAATAGTCCAAAATTTTCCTTGCACTCCTTCCGTCCTTGGATATAATTACACCTATGCTGCTCTTTCGGGGCGGCTCAAACCTGAATACAAAGATAATCCATGGGAGGTAGGAGAGTATGCAGCAGGCAAACGTAGCAGCGGCAAAGGAGTTCAAGGCAGACGCGGTAAACAAGGTGACCTTCATAAAGACCGAGCAGCTTGTTCAGGACACCTATTACTTCAAGCCCGGCCAGGTGCTTGACTATCACAGGCATCCGGGCGGAGACCAGATATTCTTCGTGCACGAGGGTGAGGGGACATACTACCTCGACAACGGCCAGGAGAGCACAACGGCATTGAAGCCCGGCGTCATCGTGCTCGCGCCCAAGAACGTCTGGCACAAGATCGTCGCAAAGGGCGAGCTCGTAGTCTCCCAGGCAACAGGGCAGCCAGCCGGGTTTGAAAAAAGGGCATAGGCTTCATCCGAAAAAGGCTTGGGAACCACTGATTAATCCACTGACTCGTCATTGCGAGCGTAGCGAAGCAATCTCATCTTTTGGCAGATCAAGCGCGTTGAGATTGCTTCGTCGCTGCGCTCCTCGCAATGACACGGAAATATGAATTATTC
>CAZDUP010000083.1:0-8762 GCA_964508625.1 uncultured Thermodesulfobacteriota bacterium | reverse complement strand
GGGCTCACTTTACGACGTCGCTTCGGATACGCGGCTGAACCACAGGGTCAATGTGATCGCGGGCATAATGGCTGACGAGTCCTCCGGGCTCCTCAAATCATTTTTCAAGGATTTGAGAAGCCGGAAGCGGCCCAAGGCGATCTGATTTTTCCATCGATATAAATAAATCCTGAAGAGCAGGCCTGGGGGGAAAATGGGCATTTCGGACGGCATATTCAGAGAGTACGACATCAGGGGCATATGGGGCAAGGACCTCACAACAGAGGTCGCCGAGCTCATAGGCAGGGCCTACGCCATCTTTGCCCAGAGGCACGGCAAGACGCTGGGCCCGGACTTCAAGATAACGGTTGGCCGGGACGTCCGTATGAGCTCAAAGGCGCTGCGTGACGCCCTCGTAAGGGGACTTACGCAAAGCGGCGTGAACGTCATCGACATAGGCGAGTGCCCGACCCCTTTGCAGTATTTTTCCATGCATACGCTCAAGGTAGGCGGCGGCATCATGATAACCGGCAGCCACAACCCGGCGGAGTACAACGGCTTCAAGGTGAGCGTTGGCAAAGAGACCATACATGGCCAGGAGATACAGGACCTCAAAAAGATAATAAAGGAAGAGGTCCTCGGAAAGCCGTACAAGGACGTGCTGCACGGCATTGTCGAGAACTATGAGATAATACCTGGCTACGTAGATTACGTGGCCAATGCCGTAAATATTCCAGCCCTGCCCAAGCCCATAAGGATAGTGCTCGATTCCGGCAACGGCACAGCAGGCCCTGTCGCGCCACAGCTTTTGAAGAGGCTGGGCTTTGATATCATCCAGCTCTACAGCGAGCCTGACGGTTCCTTTCCCAATCACCATCCCGACCCGACGGTCGAGTACAACCTACTCGACCTCATCGAGACAATAAGGAGGACCGGCGCGGATTTCGGGGTCGCATATGACGGCGACGCTGACAGGATAGGCGTGGTCGACGAGAAGGGCGGCATAATCTGGGGAGACAAGCTCATGATCGTCTTCTCGAAATCCATCCTGAAGGAGAGGCCCGGCTCTACGATAGTAGGCGAGGTCAAGTGCTCGCAGGTCATGTACGACGAGATAGCGAGGATGGGCGGCAACCCGATAATGTGGAAGACGGGCCATTCGCTTATAAAGGCGAAGATGAAGGAAGTGGGCGCGGCAATGGCGGGAGAGATGAGCGGGCACATATTCTTTGCTGACAGGTGGTTCGGCTTCGACGACGCGGTCTATTCATCATGCCGCCTGGCCGAGATAGCAGCGAGGGCGCGGGCCGCAGACCCTGCGTTCCGGTTCTCTTCGATGCTCGCGGGACTTCCCGAGACCGTAGTCACGCCGGAGATAAGGATAGATTGCGCGGACGAGCGCAAGTTCTCTGTCATAGAAGAGCTTGAGAAGGCCATAGGCTCCGGCACAGAGGAGTTCAAGGTAAGGGACATAATAAAGATCGACGGGCTGAGGGTCAACTTCGAGGGGGGCTGGGCCCTGGTAAGGGCATCCAATACCCAGCCGGTTCTTGTCCTCAGGTTCGAGGCTACAGGGAGCGCGCTACTCGAGAAGGCAAAGGCCTTCATCAAGGAGAGGCTCCTCGGGCTTCTGCCCGAGGAGAGCGTGAGCTTTTAGCTGCCACGCGCCAGGCCCATCTTGCGTCTCAAGTGACGAGTCCCGCAGCGCCCGATGAATTACAGGTTGTAGTGAGATTGGAAATCCTGTATATTCAGCCCTTAAAATGTTCGTAATGCGCACAGGCGCCTGGGCCGGAGCGACTTCGATGATCCCGGGAGTACCCTTAAGCAGTATTTGGCTGGCAATCCGTATGCAAGAGCCGGGGGCAGCTCCATTGAACAGGGTTTGCCCTGAGCCAGGGCGCTTCATCGAGGCCACGACAAGACGAAGGAGCTTGAGATGGGTGTAAACTACGCTTACGTTATCGAAAAGATGAAGTGGGCCGGCAGGCTCAAGAACGACTCCGCTGTTGCAAGGGTCCTCGAGGTAACGCCACAGGCCCTCTCGAACTACAAGAAAAGGGGAGAGATGCCCTCTGACCTGGTCCTCGCCTTTTCGGAGAGGTTTGGCATAACGCTCGACTGGCTTCTAACCGGCAGCGGTGAGGTATACAAGCCCGGCAGGGCGCCTGCAGCGGGAGAGGAGACGAGGGGGTACATGTCAAGGGGCGCAACTCCGGAACGCGGCATGGCCGGGGCGCTCGACCTCATGGAGACGGTCTACATAGCCAAGCTCCTCAAGATACTGAGGGGCCCCGAGGAGTCTCATGCCCAGGCCATAAAGTCTACCATCGACTCGGTCATAAAGACGCTCGAGAAGGAATCAGCCGCGTAGTTTCAATCACCCAGGCAAGGTTATCTTCCAGACATACGTTCAAGCACCCGGAGATTGCCGGCAATCAGTGGGTCTCCGGGTGAAATCCTCAAGGCCTCCTCGTAGCTCTGGCGGGCCATCGTCAAATCCCCCTTTTTCATGTAAGAGTTCCCGAGGTTTAAAAGCGCGTCCCTTCTGTCCGGAGAAGAGGCAAAGCCGTCGAGCGCCCTTGAGAAATGCGCGATCGCCTTCTCCGGCATTCCGTCCTGCAGATATACCGAGGCAATGTTGTAATTTATGACAGGGTCTGCAGGCGCGGACTCGAGGAGCTTTTCGTACTGCGCAGCCGATTCGGCGAGCAGTCCCTTTTTCTGAAAGGCGTACGCGAGGTTAAGGCGCGAATCCCCTGTGACCGCCGGGTCGGGGTGCCTGCTCTTTCCCGTGACCTCGATGGCCCTGCTGGACATCTCTATCCCCTCATCCAGCTGCCCGGCCTTCATATAGGCTGCGCCGAGCTGGTACATGGCAAAGTAGTTCTTCTCCGAGCCCTTCAGAGAGGCCCTCCAGAGCGTTATCTCATCTTTCCAGCGAGTGTTGTTGAAGGCCGTCATGGCTGCGTATGCAGCGCATACAAGGACAACGGCTGCCAACGCGTACCTGTCAGCGCGCTTCCGGCTCATTATATTTATGATGAGCATGGAGAGGAGCATGCCGAAGCCGAGGGTCGGCAGGTAGAGATACCTGTCGGCAAATGCCGCCCTGCTTATGCCCGGTATGTATAGGGCGGGCAGTATCGGCAGCACGATTATCGCGGCTGAGAGCAGGCAGAGCCCGTTGACCCTCTTTCTCGCAAAGAGGAGAAGGGCAAAGAAGCTGAAGGCAACGGCCATGGCGTAGATGGCCCTCGGCTCAGTCAGGGAGTATACGGGGTCAAGCACCTGAAAGGGGTAATCCATGACCGGGAATACTATCACGCGCAGGTATTTCGCAAAGAGTGTGATGCCATTGAGGACGTATTGAAATGCGCCGAGGAACGGGTACATGTTCTCGCGCGGTGCAAGCCCTTCGAGGGCCGAGAGCCTTATAATGAAATAGAGCGCGAACAATGCCGCGTATGGCAGGTATCTTTTGATCGTCGAAAGGCTCAAAATCCGTTTGCCGTCCGGGTAGATGAGATCAAAGATAAAGACGAGCAAGGGAAGGGCTATGGCCGTCTCCTTTGCGAATAGGGCGATGAAAAAGAGCGCGGCAGAGGCGATATTGAGGGCATAGGAGGCCCCTGTCCTGGACCTGACATAGAGGTTTAAGGCAGCCACGCAGAGGAACGTATAGACAAGCTCAGGCACGCATGCGACCCAGGCGACTGTTTCGCTATTTACAGGGTGGAGGGCAAAGATCAGGGCAGCCGCGAACGGGGCAAGGTGAGCGGGCCGCCCCTCCGCGGGGGAGAATACTTTAAGAAGCAGCGAGGCAGTAAAAAATACAAGGACCGTATTGGCCAGATGGAGGATGATGTTAACGAGGTGCCATGCCCAGGGCTTGAATCCGAATAGGCTGTGTTCTGCCATGTAGACGACAAAGGCAAGGGGCCGGTATGTTGTGCCGAGCTCCTTGCCTTCCATGAAGCCGAAGCTGTGCGTGCTCCATACCGCTGGCAGGTATTTGAAATCAGTTATCCAGGGGTTGGCGACGAGCTGTATATTGTCGTCATAGACAAAGCCGTTACCGAGGGTATTCGCGTATACGGCGAATACGGCCGCTGCCAGGAGAAGGCAATATAATAGGCGAGATGAGAGGTTCATCGGGTCAGTCTTCGCGCAGGGTGCGCCATTCGCACCAGAATATGCCAAAAAGCCCTTTGCTTTCAAGCGGTTTTGCCCGACGATTTTAGCACAACTGTCCGCTGTTTGGCTATTCCTCTATTCATCATTAAAAGTTTTTAATAGTCGTTCATAAAATGAACAAAGCACTTGACCAAAGTTCGCGAGCCGTGCTATTGTTCAATTCGTGAACACGCGCAGGCAACCAGCCTGTCCAAGGGGCAGCGTACCCATGCATATCCATTCACACCTTTCCTTTGTCTCTGAAAGCTCCTTTAAGATAAGAGGTCCGCGGCAGTTCAGTTTTTCCAAATTCTGACGAAAAACAGCAGGTTAGCATAGCGTCCCGAAAAGGCATGGAATGAAAAACAGTATCCTTGTAATGCTGGATTTCACCAGAAAGCTCTTCAAGAGCCGCCAGATGCTCTGGGCAATGGCCATGAGGGACCTGCGCGCCAAATACATCGGCTCTGTCTTCGGCTTTGCCTGGGCTGTGCTGAACCCGCTTTCACAGGTCATCGTCTACGGCGCTGTCTTCGGCCTCATCTTCAGGTCAAAGCCCGACCCTATATACGGTACAGACAGCTTTTTCCTCTTTATCCTTGCAGGGCTCCTGCCCTGGCAGTTCTTCTCGCAGGGCGTGCTCTCGTCCATGACGTCGATTACCTCCAACAGCAACCTCGTTAAAAAGGCTGTCGGCTTTCCCTCAGAGCTATTGCCCATTGTCACCATAATAAGCAACTTCATAAGCCACCTCATCGGCATGGCCCTTTTCATGGCCGTTTACGTAGCCTTTGAGCGGCAGCTTCCGCTCTACGCGCCTGTGATTGTCGTCTATCTCTTTCTCGTCTCGGTCTTTTCAGTCGGTCTGGGCTGGATGTTATCGAGCATCAGCGTCTACATAAGGGACCTCCGCCAGGTGGTCGATATGTTCATGCTCGCCTGGTTTTTTTTCACGCCCATATTTTTTTCGCCCTCTATGATCCCGCAGAGCATGGATTTCGTGCTGAAGCTCAACCCCATGTTCGCCGTTGTCGAGGGATACCGCATGGCGCTCCTCGCTGGCCAACTGCCTGACATCGGCGGCCTTCTCTATCTTGCATTAATATCGTTCCTCTGTTTCGGCGTAGGCGGCGTATTTTTCAGAAGGTTGAAGCCCGGCTTCGCGGAGGTCCTGTAAATGGACAACGCGATAACATTGAGGGACGTGAGCAAGAGCTACAAGATGTACGCCTCTCCGGCAGACAGGCTCAAGGAGCTCATGCACCCCTTTGGAAAAAAGTACCACGGCGAGTTTCAGGCCCTGAAGGACGTCAGCATCGACGTGCCCAGGGGCATGAGCCTCGGCATCGTCGGAAGGAACGGCTCTGGCAAGAGCACGCTCCTGCAGGTCATCGCGGGCATACTCCAGCCCACGACCGGCACAGTCGCGGTGCATGGCAGGATATCGGCCCTTCTTGAGCTTGGAGCTGGCTTCAACCGCGACTTCACGGGCAGGGAGAACGTCTTCATGCAGGGCGCGCTAATGGGCATAAGCAAGGACGAGATGGCGGAGAAGTTCGAGTCTATCGCCCGCTTTGCCGAGATAGGGGATTTCATCGACCAGCCCGTGATGACCTATTCGAGCGGCATGTATGTGCGGCTCGCATTCGCGACTGCCATAAACGTTGACCCTGAGATACTCATAGTTGACGAGGCGCTGGCTGTCGGCGACGAGGCCTTTCAGAGGAAGTGCTACGCCCGCATAAAGGACTTTCAGAAAAAGGGCGTGACCACGCTCTTCGTATCTCACAGCGCTTCGGCCATAACAGAGCTCTGCGGCAGGGCAATGCTCTTTGAGAAGGGAGAGCTCCTTTGTGACGGAAGGCCAAAAGAGGTCATAACCGATTATCACAAGCTCCTCTATTCTCCGGCCCAAAAGGCGGAGAAGTTCGTTGAGGAGCTTAAAAGGCGCGGTGCCAGCAGGGGCGCGGCGGACGCCGAACGCCTGGCGCAAAAAGAAGAGCCTGAGAAGAAGGCCTTCTTTATAGACAACTTTGCTCCAAAGAGCACGGTCTATTACGAATCCCTCGGCGCTGTAATCAGGAACCCGCGCATCACGACCCTCGACGGAGAGGCCGTCAACGTCCTCTTCAGGGGCGGCGAGTTCATCTATGCATACGAGGTCGAGTTCACAGAGCCATGTTTCCATGTGGGCTTCGGCATGCTCATAAAGACGATAACAGGCACGGAGTTCGGCGGCGGCACCACCGGGACCGGTCAGTGGGTGATAGACCAGATGGAGGCCGGAAAGACCGCCGAGGTGCGCTTCAGGTTCCGCTGCAACCTCATGCAGGGCACCTATTTCATGAACGCGGGCGTAACCGGCATACATAACGGAGAGGCAAGGTACCTGCACCGCGTAATAGACGCGGTCATCTTCAGGGTGCAGCCGGAAAAGGAAGTCTGCGCAACCGGCATGATAGATTTCTGCATCGAGCCTGAGGTAGACATCACGGATGGGCTCGGCATGGCAAAGGAAGCATGAATCAAAAAGCAATCTGCATAATCGGCATGCACAGGAGCGGCACCTCGACCATAAGCAGGGCCGTGAACCTGCTCGGCGCGTATCTGGGCGAGGACGCGGACATGGTGCAGCCTCGCGAGGACAACCCCGAAGGCTTCTGGGAGCGCCCGGATATAGTTGACCTCGACGACAGGATGCTTGCGGCCTGGAAAAAGGACTGGGACTGCCTTGCGCCCCAGCCCGATGGCTGGCAGGGGTCAGAGGCAGCCAGGCCGTTCAGGGAAGAGGCGAAAAGGCTTCTCTCCACGCAATTTTCGGGCAAGCCCCTCTGGGCGTGGAAAGACCCGCGCACCACGATGGTGTTTGAGATATGGAAGGAAGCGGTCGCTGAGCTCAACACAGAGCTCGCCTGCCTTTTCGTTGTGCGAAACCCGCTTGATGTCGCGCGCTCTCACCAGAAGAGGGACAGCTTCTCTCTTGAGAAGGGATTCGGCATCTGGTTCAACTACAACCTCGCGGCGCTGAGATCGACTGCGGACGTGAAAAGGTCGTTCATCTCATACGACAGGTTCCTTGCCGGCTGGCAGACCGAACTTAAAAGGTGCGCCCTTGAGTTAGGCATCGTATGGCCGGCTGACGACACGGAGCTGAAGGCGAAGATGAATGGGTTCATAAAGCCTGGCCTGAGGCACAGCCAATCGGGCGTAAAGGAATTGAGGGAGAGCGGCGCACCCGGGCCTGTTGTAGATCTCTATTCGCTTCTTGAAAATGCCCTTGCGCCCGGCTTTGCTCCGGACGGGTCATTTAACGAGAGGCTATCCGCCCTCGCTGCGGAGTACAGCGAATACGCCGCCATGTTCAGAAGCGACATGGAGGCGCTATGGGAGCACAGAAGGAAAGTGCCAGCCCTGAACGCAGAGATAGACCGTTTGAATCGGGAGAAGGCACAGCTCATATCGCAAATTGAAGAACGAGAAAGGAGGATAGAGGAAAGGAACAGTCAGATAGAGGCACGGGACAGGGCAATAGAGAACCTGGAAAGGCAGATAGAGCTTTTGCTGAATTCGCTGAGCTGGAAGATAACTGCGCCGTTGAGAAAAGCAGGCACGATATTGAAGTAACTGTGCCCCATTCAGCTATGGAGAGGCATACATGAGCCACCGTCCGACTATTTTTGTGCATATACCGAAGACCGCTGGAACCACCTTGCGTTACATTCTGGAGGGCCATTACGAGAAATCGGATACATTCAAGCTCTATGAGAACGAGGAATATTCGGGTTTTGTAGAGTTCAAAAAACTGACGGATGATGAAAAAAAGAGGATAAAATTTTTTCTCGGGCATATGCCCTTCGGGCTGCACCGCGAGATCCCGCAGGAATGCAAATATATTACGATGCTTCGCGACCCGGTCGACCATTTCATTTCATACCATAACCATATGAGGACTATCATATCAGATTCCGGCAACCCTGAATTGCGGCGCATATTTTCTGAAATCGCGAAGATGAGCCTTGAAGAGTACGCTGAAAGCAATATCTTGCCATTTAATTTCAATTTTCAGGTGAATCTCCTCTCTGACAGATTCGATTATGATTATACACCGCTGAACCCTTCGGATTCAGCGGATAAGCCAGCAACAAGGGAAAATCTGGAGCAGGCAAAGTATAATCTGAAAAACAATTTTTCGTTGATAGGATTGACTGACAGGTTCGATGAGACGATACTGCTCGCGAGGCGTATCCTGGGCATTCCCATTCCGTATTTTTCTTCGGAAAACAAGGGGCAGGGGAGAAAAGCAAAGAAAGAGTACCCTCAAAAGACATTAGACCTCATCGCTGAGCGAAACAGTCTGGATATGGAGCTGTACCAGTATGCGAAGAAGCTGTTCGATGAACAGATAGAAAGGTTCGGCCCCTATCTCGAAAGAAAACTGATAGAGCTTAAGAAGACGAATGAATGCATCGCTGCGCTGATACAGGAGAAGAACGATTTAATAGAGGATCTGATGGCCTTGAAAAATAAAGAGCTGGCAGCCGCAGAAGAGAGATTACAACAGATTGCCGTGGAAGTCGCAAATCAGTTCAAATCATCCTGGAGCTGGC